>JAAZID010000011.1 GCA_012510295.1 Methanomicrobiales archaeon
AGATCAACGGAAACATCACCGCAAGCTCGGATGTCCGGATCGACAACTGGTGCGAGATCGGCGGCGATGTCATCGTGGAGGAGGACGCCTACCTCGGTGAGGGGGTGAAGATCCAGGGGAAACTGGTCGTCAAAGGCGACCTCGATATAGGGGATAACGTCCAGATCGAGCGTGGGTTTGAGGCGAAAGGCTGGATCTCTATCCGAAACCCGATGCCGGTCATCATATACATCGTTATGTACCTCGTGGCCGTCCTCGGGATCGAGCGGGAGGACGAACTGGACACAATCCTTGAAAAACTCTTCGGCGATGACGAAATGCTCTCCGGGACGCCGCTCATGATCCCGGCCGGCGCCGTCCTCAATATGCAGACCTTCTCGGTGCCCGGGAAGATGACGATCGGGTCGGGGTGCCGGTTGCATGGGAACATCCGCGCCGGGGCGATAGCGGTCGGCGGTGATACAACAATCTTTGGAAGTCTCCACCTGCAGGACGGCGCGAGCATCGCCCCGGGGGTGGTCGTCCACGGCGACGTCCAGAGCGATGGTGATGTGGTGATCGAAGAAGGGGTGCATATACTCGGGAGCGTCACCTGCCGGGCCCTCACCTTGCACGAGGACGCCCGCGTGGATGGGGTCATCCGGGCACCGGGTGGCCTGAAGATCGAGAGGCGAGAGAATTGAAGGTCGCAGATATACTTGAGGTCGACGGATGCCGGATGGTCGAACCGTCGTTTGCTGAATTGACGATAGATGCCTACACAACCCTCCTGCTCCGGGCGATGACGGATGAGGGCGTCTCGATGGCCGATGAGGCGGAAGAGGCGATGACGTTTGTGGATGAAGGGCGCCTCCTGGTCGATGAGGAGGGTGAACCGCTCGCTCTCGCACTGCACGACACCCACGGGTGGCATGTCACCTCGTTCCTCTTCCGGAGCGCGACGCTCGCCGCGATCGAGTACTTTGAGAAGGTCGGTGGCGATATCTACCAGGAGGACCGCGCCCTGTGGCTCTCGGCGGTCCGCGAGTACTACAGCTACGATATTTGTGAAAATGTTACTCCCGCACTCGAAGATCTCTCTCCCGGCCGGGAAGGAATGCTCCGCGACCTCATCGGTGAGGTCTGGGGCGACCGGCCGGGGACCCTCTGCCTCGACTGCTGCTGTGGGTCCGGCGTCGGCACCGCAGCCCTCCGGGCATCCGGGATGCAGACACTCGCCTGCGATAACGACCCCGCCCTCCTCGCGCTCGGGCTCTCCCGGGGTCGCCTCCTGCCCGCCGAGACGATGTGTATCGACGCACGGGAGGCATCCCGCTACATAAAGCCGGCACCCCTCGGGACCATATTCATGGCCGGCGAGATCTACTCCTACAATAGAGACCTCTGGGAGCCGATCATCGCAGAGGTGCTCGCCCTCACCGATGAGGCGCTGATCACCGTCGGGACCGAGCCCGAGGCAGCCCTTGTGGAGGAGTGGTGCACCGGGCGGGGGTGGAGTGCCCGGGTCTTTGAAAACCCACGTGACCCCATATACGACCGGTGGTGCTGCGTTGCGCACCGGGCATGAATTTATCCCCATCCTGGCTAATATATGATCCGGGGCATACAGCACCCTTTTTCAGGATCTCTCCTCGAATAACGGTATACCACTCATGAATACTGCGAAGCGCATCTACAACGTCCTGTTCATATCAGTCTTTGCCACCATGCTCGGGCTCGGCGTCGTCAGCCCGCTCCTCCCGATCTACGCGGAGAGTCTGGGCGCGACCGGTATATGGCTCGGCGTCATCTTCTCAGCCTTCGCACTCTCCCGGTCGATCTTTATGCCGATCATCGGCCGGATATCCGATCGAAGGGGCCGAAAATGGCTCATCCTCATCGGTATGTTCTCCTACGCGGTATTCTCGCTTGCCTACCTCATCGCTGACAGCGTCTACTCGCTCACCGCCGTCCGGTTCGCCCATGGGATAGCGTCAGCCATGGTCGTCCCGATAGCCATGGCCTACATAGCAGACCTCTCTGAGAAAGGGAAGGAGGGGAGCCACATGGGGAACTTCTCCATATCGATGTTCCTCGGGATGGGGGTGGGGCCGCTTCTCGGGGGGTTTCTCAACGACGCTTTTGGTATGCCGTCGGTCTTCTACACCATGGCCGGCCTCTCGGCGTTTGCAACGCTCCTCGTCGCCATCTCTCTTCCCGAGGCGAGACCGGGACTCTCCAAAAACCTGGTCGAGGATCCCGCCCCGATGCGGGAGATCGTCCGGCTGCCGGTCATGCGGGGGATCGTCGTTTTCGGTTTCATCAGCGCTCTCGGGCGTGGGGGCATGATGGTCTTTATACCGATATTCGGTCCCCTGATCGCGATCAGCCCCACGGAGGTGGGCATCGTCCTCTCCGCAAACACTTTCCTTATGGCGCTCCTCCAGGTGCCGGTGGGGAGGTTCACCGATAGGGGAAACAAGATCGCCCTGATCGTCGCAGGATCGACCATAATCGCCATAGGGCTCATCGCGATACCTTTCTCCGGCTCGTTCTGGCCCCTGATCGCGACGACCTCCCTCATCGGCGTCGGGGGAGCCATCCAGCAGCCCTCGATCATGGCCCTGACGGTCGATGCCGGCCGGACCATCGGCATGGGGACATCGATGGGCGCTTATAACACGGTCTTTGGCATCGGTATGATCATCGCGCCGCTCCTCGGCGGAGTCTTCATGGACTTCATCGGTGTCGAGGCGGTCTTCTACGTGGGCGGCACTATAACCTTCGTCGGGACCGCGGTCTTTGCCGCTATGATGCGGAGGAGCGGCCGGCGGGCTGCAACCGCCTGATATCCCACAATCTACGGCGCTTCTTCTACGGCACACTCGAGTTCGGCGACGATCTCGGCGGCGTCATCCATCTTCCTGACCAGGTTCTGGATGACGAGCAGGCGTTCGACACCGATGAAGTGTTCGGCCATCACCCGCGCCATATCGGTGAGCTCGATCCTCCCTGCCCGACGCCTGACAAGGTTGTGATCGAGGAGCGTCGGGAGCGCCGGCTCCAGCGTCCCGACCATCGCCCGGTTCATGCGGATGATCTGCTGCTCATCGCCGCCGCAGACAACGGCGTTTGCCACGAACTCCTCTGAACTCTGCTCCATATCGTACTCGGGGGCGACCTCCTCCATCTCGCCCCGCAGGAGACCGACGGCGACCTCATCCTCGGTCTTCCGCGACATCCGGGAGTACGACCCGCCGGGTTCAGCCAGGATCACCACCCGGCCGAGGTCGTGGAAGTCCGGCCGGCCGGCACGACCCATCATCTGGTGGAACTCCTGGACGGTGAGCCACTCGATCCCCATAGCAAGGGCATCGAATATCACCTGGGATGCCGGGAAGTCGACACCGGCAGCGAGCGCCGCTGTTGTCACGACAGCTGCAAGTTCTCCGTTCGCAAACCGCCGCTCAACATCCCGCCGCTCCTGAGAGGTCAGCCCCGCGTGGTAGGGTGCGGCCTTCCTCCCGAGGGCATCTGCGATGACGTGGCACCGCGCCCGGGCGTTCGTAAAGATGATCGTCTGCCCCCGGTAGCCCTTCGACGATCTGATCTTGTACTCCTCGGCGACCATCTGCTTGATGAACCCGATCTTCTTTGCCCGTTCGACAAAGAGGAGGTGGCGCTCAAGCGGGACCGGCCGGGAGGCGTAGCGGACCAGATTCGCCCGGAGTTTCTCGGCGAGCAGTCCGGGGAGCCCGATCGTGGCGGAGAGGTAGAGGAACTGGGCATCCGGGGCGACGTGCTTGAGCCGCGCAATAAGCCCGTCGAGGCGGTGGCCCCGGTCAGGGTCCTCGAGCATCTGGATCTCATCGATGACGACGGTCCCGATATCCTTCATGGTCCGGCCGGTGCGGAGCGCATGATCGATCCCCTCGTAGGTTCCCACAACGACGGGGGCGTTGATGTCGCGTTCTCCCGCCGGTCGGGTCTCGGGGAGGTTTAAGCGACTCACGCCGGTCTGCAGGGTGATCCGCATCAGGTGGCCGTAGCTGTCGCGGAACCGCTCGTACTTCTGGTTGGCGAGCGCGACCAGCGGGACTAAAAAGAGCATCCGCCCCCGCCCTTCGAGGAAATTCTTCATCCCCGCCATCTCACCGATGAACGTCTTCCCGCTCGCGGTGGCCGAGACGACCAGGAGGTGCTGCCCCTCAAGTAACCCATCCTGGGTGGCGAGCTGCTGGACCGGCATCAGGTACTCGACCCCGGAAGCCTTCGCAAACGCGGGCGGCAACGCCAGATCGGTGATGTGGGCAGTCTTCTGGACCTCGTGCGCCTCCAGGCGGTCAAAGAGGGTCTTTGACCGGTCGGCCTTATCAGGTCCTACCGAGGCCAGCACCCGGTCGAGATCTCTCGCCTGCATGAGGAGCTTTTCGAGGTGTATGAGCACGGAGCCGCCGAACCGCCCCATGTACCCGAGCTCCCGGCGCATCTCACGTTTTGCGCACTCCGGGCATATCCACTCCCCGCCGTAGCGGATGCCGGTCGTCTTATCGACCGGGGTGAACCGATCCTCGAGCTGGCAGAACCGGCAGATATCGATCCAGGATACCGGGATCTGGAGATCGGCGAGGAACGACTCAAACTCCCGGCTCTTTCCCGCGAGGTGCACCGAAGACCGGCGGAGCAATGTGATCAGGTCCCGCGTCGGTGTGGGCTTGAGCTGCCGGCCCCGTCTCCGCACCTTGAAGTTCTTCGGCCGCTGGCCCTTCGGGGTCGCCGTCAGGTTGACGTATCCCGACCCCCTGACACGGCCTTCGTTGTCGACGAAGAGGAGCTTATACGTGCCCTTCTGGGGCTGAACGATGACCTTCATGGTGCGATATCGTGGATCGTGTAGGGGAGCCCTACCGTCTCCAGCCGTTTGAGGAAATCGGTAAACTCCTCATCAACAATAAGTATTGCGCAGTGCCGGCCGTGGAACGCTGCCTCGACGACCCCCTCCCGGGAGCCAAAGAACATATCAGGTTCGATATTCGCTTTCTTAAGAGCCACGTACGACTCAAGCCCCACAGCGGTCACCATATCCGCGTCCTTGATGGCGGTCCGGAGAAGGTCGGTGCGGACCGCTCTCGACCCGCCCCGCTCGATACGGGGCACCTTGCAGACATGGATAACCCCCTCCTCGTGGTCGATGATGCCGTTTAAGTGGGCGACACCGACATCCTCACCGGCCCGGGCATCCATGGTCGCCATGCCCATAGCGCTCTGCTCTTCTTTCGTTGCGTAGAGCCACCCGTCGCGCATGAAGACGCCGACGGTATCCCCCTTTGCAAGGTCGTCCCGGGCGAGGGCCGTCCAGACCGCCACCTGCTGGATGACATCCCGCGTGATGTGGCGGGCGTAGGACTCGAGTGCCTCGGCGTGCCGCAGGACCCACTCGATCCCGCTCTTCGTCACCTCATACCTGCCCCGGCCGTGAGCGTTGACCACCCCGTCATCCACCATCTCCCTGATGTACTCGGAGACTGCCTGCGGCGTCACGCCGAGCTTTTCTGCTATCTCCTGCTGGCGGATAGAGGGCTGGTGCTCGGCGATCTCCACCAGGATCTGGAACCGGGTGGATTCACGTTTGCTCCGCAGGATCACATAGAGTGGATCTTCAGCGAGGTTGGTCAAGTAGCACCATTCCCTGGCCTTTTACATCGAGGCTTGAGATCCTCTTGGCCAGCCCCCTGATGAATGTCGGGCTGACCCCGTATTTTCTGGATATATCACCGATCGAGGAGGTTCCCGCCGTAATCTCCTGCTCGATCGAATCCACAATTGTACGGAGGCCTTCGTCGTTTGAGACGGCGATGTGTAACAGATCACCGATATCGCCCATGGAACACTGGAAATTGGCCCTGAATCTACTGTATGTCGTCCGGTATTCCTTTGTTGGCCTCTGCCCGGGCTTGGGCATCCGCCATTGCTCTTCGATCAGGTTTCCCTTCTTGAGGATAGAGAGGCACTCCGCTACCGTGGAGGTGTCGGCGTATATCCCGAGCTCCTCCTCGGTCATCCAGGTCTTGTTCAAGACTTCATAGATCCTTTTATAACCTGCGTTATTGAACGTAATAAGAAGAGGAACCAGGTCCACCGGATCATTGAGAATTTTAATATGTCCTGTCAATGCGATACCCTATTATTATATTGCTGTATAACTCCATAAATTTTTGCTGAAATTTTGATGCGTACTCGCGGCACTATCATCATCCGGGGCATCGTCCAGGGCGTCGGTTTTCGTCCTTTCGTCTATGCTAAGGCGCAGGAATTCGGGGTCACGGGGTCCGTCAAGAACCTGGGGAGCGAGGTCGAGATCCATGCGTTCGGGGATCGCTTCGATGAGTTCCTGGAGGCTGTTTCGAGAGGGACACCGCTGTCCCGGATAGATTCCGTCATCGTCAGAGAACTGCGCGGCGATCCTCCCGAGACATTTATCATCCTTGACAGTGGCTCAGGCAGCCTCTCGGGGTTCATCCCGACCGACGTCGCCACCTGCGATGACTGCATAGCCGATATATTCACACCGGGGGGTCGTTACGAGGGATACTGGGCCACCTCTTGCGTCAACTGCGGGCCACGGTACAGCATCATAAGCGCCATACCCTACGACCGGGAGCGTACATCCATGGATGCGTTTCCGATGTGTGATGCCTGCGGGAGCGAGTACACCGACCCGGCGTGCCGGCGCCACCACGCCCAGACGATCGCCTGTGCGGCCTGCGGGCCGGCCCTCTCCCTTTTCCGGGCCGACGGGACGCCGGTCGATACGGAGGAACCGGTCAGGGAGACGGCAACCCTCCTCGATTCGGGCGCGGTCGTCGCCATCCGGGGGATCGGGGGATTCCACATCGCCTGCATTGAGGAGTCTGCCGGCATTCTGAAGCGCCGCCTCGGCCGGAGTGAGCAACCCCTCGCGGTGATGGCAACCCCGGATGAGGTGGATCGGATCGCGGTGGTCTCCGATGAGGACCGGGAGATCCTTCACTCGTGGGCCCGGCCGATCGTCGTGCTCGAAAAGCGGGATAGGCGATCACACCGGGGGATATCCACGCTCCACACCATCGGGTGCATGCTCCCCTACTCGGGGCTGCACCACCTCCTCTTTGCAGCCCTCAGGCACCCTCTCCTCATCATGACAAGCGCGAATTTGCCCGGCTATCCGATGATCACCGGTGTATCCGACGCCCTCGACCGGATAGCGGGGGTGGTGGACTACGTCCTCACCCACGACCGCCGGATCGTCAACCGGTGCGACGATTCGGTCGTGCGGGATGGCTACATCATCAGGCTCTCGCGGGGTCTTGCCCCGAAGCGGGTCTCGATCGATCTCGGGAGCCGGACCATCCTCGGCGTCGGTCCGGAGCTGAACGCGAATGTCTCCCTCTACCGGGAGGGGTTCTGCATCACATCGCCCCACGTCGGGAATGTCAGGAATCCCCGGACACTCGCCTACCTGCAGGATACGGCGGAGAGGCTCGGGGGTCTGGTCGGTGCCCGCTACGATATGGTTGTTCACGATCTCCACCCGCAGTTCCTCTCGACCCGGTACGCACGGGAGGTTGCTGAGACGCTCGGGGCGGAGGTTCTCGCGGTCCAGCACCACCGGGCACATATAGCGGCCGCGACCCGTGAGGAATGCGTCGGCATCGCGATCGACGGTGTGGGCTACGGCGACGATGGGACGGTCTGGGGCGGGGAGGTCTTTGCCGGCCAGGTTCCCCATCTCGACCGGGTTGCCCACCTTGAGGTTGTCCCGATGCCGGGCGGGGATCTCGCGACCCGGTATCCTGAGAAGATGCTCTACGGTATCCTGCCGACGGCCGGGGTCCGGGATATGCTTGCGGCGCGGGGGTGGGGCGATATCGAGCTTGGTGTCCTCTCCCGGCAGGTTGAGCGGGGCGTAAACGTCGTCCCGACATCGAGTGCCGGCCGGGTCCTCGATGCGGCTGCGGCGCTCCTCGGGATCTGCCAGGAGCGGACGTACGACGGCGAACCGGCTGTGAAACTCGAGTCAGCGGCGTATGCCGGGAGGGCGTCAGCCTGGGATCTTGAGTTTCTGAACGACGGGGGGTGCGAGATCCTCTCGACCCGGGCGATACTTTCGGAGGCGCACCGGCGGGTCTCTGCCGGGGAGCGGCCCGGGGACGTTGCAGCATCGGTCCAGTACAACCTTGCGAGGGGCATCGCCGCGATGGCCGTCCGGGCGGCCGGCGAGCGGGGGATCCCCCGGGTGGCGCTCTCGGGCGGGGTCGCATACAAC
>JAAZID010000433.1 GCA_012510295.1 Methanomicrobiales archaeon
CCGCTCATGCGCCCGGTTGATGTCCTGGTACTCGTCGACGATGAGGTGGCGTATGTTCGCGGCAAGTTCGGGGCGGCGCTCCAGTTCTTCGACGGCGACCTCGATCATGCGGTTGAAGGTGAGAGGCCGGTGGCGCTCAAGGGCACTCTCGTATGCTTCAAGCGAGGCTGCAAACCCGGGAGCCTGCTCGTGGAGGATGGAGCGGTCAAGCATCTCTGCATAGAAGACGTTCAGATTCCTCAGGAAAGCCGCACATTTCCGGGGGTAATCGTCCCCATCCGGGAGGTGACAGTCCCAGCCAGCCCGGAGCAGGAACGCCATCTCCTGGTTCTCGTCGAGCTCGCCCCAATTGGCGTACCCGCAGTGATCCTGCAGGAGCAAGAGACAGTAGGCGTGGATCGTCCCGACGTACATCTCCCCGAGGCGGGAACACGCCTCCTCACCACCGAGGCGCATGGCGTGGTCGTATATCCGGGTCTTCATGCTCTGCGCCGCCTTCTTCGTGAAGGTGAACGCGACGATCGAGGCCGGGTCGACCTGCTCGACGAGGAGGAGATGGATGATCTTCCGGGTCAGGGTCTCGGTCTTCCCGGCGCCGGCCCCCGCGATGACCCGTATGCGGGGGTTTTTGGACCGGACCGCTGCCCGCTGGGCCGGCGAGAGGGGCCGGGGACTATCGAGGATGAGTTCCTCCGGGAGGGGTTCTGTGGTGCAGGGGAGCCGGGGAGGCTCTGGCTCCACCAGCGGTCGGGGGGGTGCCGGCTCGATCGTTATGGGGGGATCGGGCTCTCCAGTCTCAGGGTCGTGCTCTTCCAGCCCGAGATCCCGGGCGATCGCCTCCATATCGACAGGGAGGAGGGTATACCCGGTGTTGAGAAACCTGAGACCCTCAAGGAGGGTATCGGCTGTGACGATAGCAAACCCGGAGAATGCATGGGGATTGATCTGGCCGGCAGGATGCCGGCTCCCGGCCTCGAAGTATCTCCAGGCTGCTACCCTCCGGACGCGCCTCTCGTCGATCTCGGGGAAATGCTTCTCCCGGATCGAGAGCAGCCTCTCGGTGAAACTGTATCGCTCTTTCTCGAGCGATGCAGCCGTATCCCCACGGTATGCCCTGAGATCGAGGATGACCGGGCCGCCGGGGACGAGCACCACGCAATCGAGATCCCCGGAGGTGGTCGGCACACCGGTGAGCAAAAACACCGTCTCGTCTTCGTACTCGTCCTCAAGCAGTGCAGCGATCTCTTTTAGCTGTCGGCACTCATGCCTGCCTTCCACGCGACTTCCTCGAAAAATTCGGAGCCCCATACGACGGATCACCACCTGATAGGAGGGGTATCTGTATTTTGACGAATATAAAGAACCCGATCTGCAAGCATCTTGTCCCGGAAAGGCTGCAAGAGATCCTCAAAGGGGGGAGTGTGAGAGACCGGTACTCATCGCTTCCCTATCAAAGGCGGGAGTGTAACCGCCCCGCTCGCCCGTGCCTGTTGCCGGCCCTCGATCACCTGGAGAGAACTTACGGATCGCTCCCGGCAAATCCCCATACGACTTTATCCGGCGCACTGATGCATCTCGAACTGATGACAGTCTGGCCTGCGATCCCCGATACGCTTTTTTATCGTACAAAATCGATAATATCCAGGGAATAGCATTCTCTCCCGCCGGATATTTTCCATATGGTTAAATAGTGCCCTGCAAAACCTACATCTGAACGCAGGTTCAGGTGATCGAGATGGATTACACTCGGGTGAAGGGATTTCGCCTGATAACTCTTTCTTTTGCTCTGATTGTGCTTATATGCGCGATACTGATAGCACCGGCAGCTGCAGAAGAGACCCTGCCGGCCAGGGTCTACGTGAACGCATCGTACGACGAAGGTACACCCGGCTACGGGGACTGCAACTTCTCAAGCATTCAGGAGGCCATTGACCGCGTCGCGGAGGGTGGCGAGGTCTGGGTCTACGGCGGGATGTATGACGGGGCGATCGTGATCAAGAGAAGTATGACCGTCACGGCCACCTCCGACCTTGAGGAGGTAATCCTCGGAGTTCAGGATGAAGAGATCGCCGTCGAGATCAGCGCAAATGATATCGTATTCAGCGCTTTTACGATCACCGGTCTCTTCGGGGCTGGGATATCCGTCCACAACGCCAGCGCAGTCGAGATCCAGAGCTGTGAGATCAGTACAGTGAGCGATTCAGGCGGACCCACATACGGTGTTCTCATTAAAGACAGTGAGAGGGTCTCTCTCCACAGCAGCAGTATAAGTATCATCGGGGGCGGTGAGCAGTGCGGCGTCATGATCCAGGGTGTCAACGAAGCCTGTATCCACGGCAACTGGATCGAGGCAGCATCATACAATCCGGCGCCGGAGGGCGATAATATAATTTTTGGATGGATCCCGGCCATTGCTTCTGATGCTCCGGATGCCCCTCCTGCCGCAGAGCCCCGGGGGATCGTGATCATTGAGAGCAACTCGGTTCTCGTCGAGGATAACCAGGTTAACTCCCGGGGTGTCAGCGTTACAGGCGAATTCGGTTCAGACACCTCCGCCGTGGATGTCCTGGGGATCTGGTCCGATAGATCCGGGAATGTAGAGATCCTGAGAAACGAGGTTTATACCGACAGTTTATCGACCGACTCAATCATGGCAACCGGGATCAAGGCAAACGGCAACTTCACTCTCATTCAGAATAATACGGTCCGATCATACAGCATAGGATCCGGGGATGTCCGTACAGCAGGGGCAGGGATCTGGATTGACGAGGTGCAGGAGGGGCAGATCCTCGATAATGATATCGATATAGGGATTCTCCACGCAGGCGCCACCGAAGAGAGTTGGTACGTGCTGGGTGGCGGTATCATAGCCACCGATTCGCATAAAGCCCGGATTCTGCGAAATGACGTCGTTTACATGGTCCAGGCAGACAGCTGGAGCGATGCAATCCGGGCAAGGATCCGGGGGATCAGTATCTATGGGTGCGATGAGGCCCATATGAGCGAGAACGTTGTCATCGTCGAGGGTGAGATCCTCATGATGCCGCCCGACTGTGAACATCCGGTCATTCTGTTCGGCCAGCTCGCCGGCATCAATGCCTGGGAAAGCGACGATATTGAGATCGTCAAGAACGTCCTGTATACCTCCGGGAACATACAGGCATATGATCTAAAGGCCACGCCGGACGATCTCCCCCGGGGTGTCATAGAGGAACTCATTGCAGTAGGCATTCAGATCCAGGGTGATCTGGAGAGCCCCCTCAAAAACCCCCTGATATCTGATAACGTGATCCTGGTAGATGCACAGGTCGGAGGGGGCGCGGGGGTTCGAGACCACTTTGTGGGGTCTATGGCTACACTCCCATGTAGCAGCGATCTCGCGGGCCGCTACAACGCGGTGATCCAGAGGCGGCAGGAAGAGACCTCAGCCTTCCGGAGAATGAGCGCCCTTGAGTCCGAACCGGAGATTGACGAGAACACTTTCGTCCAGGCCTACACCATAACGGCCGGGATCGTTATCCAGGATGCCCTCGACCCGGTGATCTGCCGCAACCACGTTCCGGTGTACCAGGACACATTGATTGCGGCCTACAATGCCCCCATCCCTGATGATCTGATTGTATTTGCAAACAGGCAGTCCGGGCCGGCTGCCCTCTTCAGCCAGGAACCGGATCCTTCCGGCGCGGATAGGTCGATGATCATGGATACAGATCCCTTTGCCCCGGGCTCCGGGATCGCGGATATCATCGGGGAACTTCTGGTATTCCTCGGCGATAAGGACTCGTCCGGGCTCCCGGATCCTGCCTGGATTGCCACCGTAGACCCGACCTCCATGAGCTATGGTCTCTTCTGTAGTGCTGAGGGAGTGGCGGAGATCTACGAGAACAACTTCACCGTCCTTACCTGCGCCACCTCCAGGGCGACCGCCGGGAGCGGCGGAGCGGATATCTCCGGCACAGTAGCAGAATCCACCGGCCTCATTACGGCTTTCGGCATATCCGGGGTGAGCGATGGGATCAACGTTGCGGAGAACTGCATTAACGTGACTACCATCGGCGATTATCTGGACACAGCAAAGGGAGACGAGGTTTGGGGGGGCAGTGCGATGGCAGAAGCCAAACACCTCTTCTTCGCAACGGGCGTCAGTGCGGATGCACTGGAGAGAAGTATCCTCGATAACGAGATCACCGTCAGGCAGGAGGCATCGACCCGGGCCGTCACCCTGACACAGAACGATTCCCCCCTCAGCACCGTCACCACGGAGGGTGTGGCCATCGGCATAGTCCTTAATTCCGATGAGTTCGACGACATTATGGAGATCTCCAGGCCCACGCTACCGGCACCCGGGGCTGGGTTTGCGGATGTCGTTATGGGCAACAACATCCTCGTTATTAGCGAGATCGAAGAGGATGCGACCGCAACCATGGAACTTCCGGCACCCCGCGACGGATCACCGGACTCGTTCTCCGTAGTGGTTGGAACCTCGGAAGGCTTTGGCATAATTGCGCCGGAGGCCGATATAGAGGATAACACCATCGAGGTGCTCGTGTATAAGAGCAACCATGCACAGACCCTGGTCGAGGCGATGCACGCCATCGCCGCACGGCAGGACGGGAACGATCTGGCCAATGAGGGGGGCTTTAATTTCGCCATAGTCTCCTCCAGGGGCATCCTGACCATGGGCTCCTGTGTCTCAAACAATGTCATAGAGACCGTGGCAAACATCCGGGGATTTGCTGATGCGGATCTTCTTGATGATGCCGGCGACTTTACATTCTGTATGGCGGTGGATACCGGTATCGAGAGCATGGGCCCCTCATCCATCACCGGCAACACCGTGAATGGCAGGGCGTACATTAGCTTCATGGACATAGCCAGCGGCGAATGGGTGGATTCAGACGCCCTCAACCTGGCCCTCGACTTCGGTATCCTCTCGGTGGGGGGTAGCACGATCTTCAACAACATCCTGAACGGCTACATCGGGTACCCCTACTACGACGGGGAGGAGAGTTACGAGCCCTATGCCTTCTACAACTGGTGGGGTGATGTGAGCGGACCCTCCGACCTCGGGCCGGGCACGGGAAGTCCGGTCGCCGGCACCATGAACTACGAGCCCTGGCTGACACGGCCGGCAGACGTGGTTCTCGAGACCGGCAGGTCGTACTTCGGCCTTGAGATCGGGTCACCCAACATAGGCGGCGGCCGCTGCGGCCTTGAACCGGGCTGGAACACCCTCTCGTTCCCGCTGGCGCTCGAGAACAACACCTGGCAGGAGGTCACCCACGCTGGCGACGGCCTCGATTACGCTGTCGCCTGGA
>JAAZID010000407.1 GCA_012510295.1 Methanomicrobiales archaeon
ATGCTGACCCGGTTCAATTAAGGTTACATAGGGTCGAAAGTGAAAGGGGGGTCTCCCCTCTCACGCCAGCGCGGGCACGCCATCGGCCCAGGTCTCGACCGCGGTCCGGATGGCGTCGTCCTCTCCGGACGAGATCCGGACGGTCTTCCGGGTGAAGGTGACGTAGTAGTCGTCCCCGGACGGGTCGTGGCACTTGAGCTGGCAGTAGCAGGTCTCCTTCGCGGGGTCGCGGAAGGCTTCGCCGGCCATCGCGGTGTTCGCGAGCGTTGCGACGGCGTTCGCTTCGAACGCGGCGATCGTCGGGTACTGGAGCGAGACCGTCCCGACCTTCTTGCCGGCGTTGATGAAGTTCACCTTCGCGGTGTAGTGCTCCCGGTGCCGGGCGACTGCCGGCATCTCCTCGCCGTCTTTGACGTACTCGATGCAGTCGAAGGGGTTGTCATCGATGATGCCCTCGATGAGATTGTCGAATGCCTCTACGTTCGGGATCGGGACAGCGAGATCCCGGACCGCCGATTTGTTCACAGATTTTTCTACAAAGTCTGCCATGGTTTTTCTCCTGCGCCTGCCAGGGTTCCCGGGAATGTGACAGACAAGTATAGAGTTGGCCCCGGGAGGATATGAGTCTGACTTTATCAAAAAGCCTGATTCAGGCTCTGATTCCCGAATATAAACATTACGGTAATCCTTTTAGTTTTTGGAGGCCTATATTCCCTCAAGAGGCTTACAGGATGGCCGGAGAGAAGACTACCCGGGAGCTTATATATGAGACGAACCGGGACGTGAAGTGGATCTGCCGGGCGCTCACGCGGATGGAGGCGCGGGACGAGGACTTCGAGGGCCGGCTCCGGGCGCTGGAGGGGTGGCGGGCGGAGAAGAGCGGGGAGGAGCGGCGGGGTTCAGCGATCAGCGCCGGGGCCGGCGGGGTCGTCGGCGGGGTGGTGGCGGTGATTGTGAGGATGATCGGCGGGGGGTGAGGGAGTTTGAGCGGATATTAGCGGCCTGTTTGTCTCTTTGTCACTGTCGAGTACTTTCTACCGGCGATGCACATCTTCGCTATGCTACACTTCCAGTGCAACTGCTTTCATTGAGATCGATCTCTTTTATGATGGATATCATCTAAGGGTCTATACTACCTATGGATCAAGAATTTCATGCCCTCAAATTCCTGGTGACCTTCTAACTCGACAAACCCTTGATCAAATGTATGAAGATCTCTGGCAGAGAACTCTTGTGCAGTGAGCGCGTGCTGAATGTCATAGTGCCCGACACCCCTGTATCGATACTTCGGCAGTGCTCTTCTCCTGCCGCCAGGATAATGGTTATGGGCGGAAATGTCACCCGAGGAAGAGATGAATATCGAATACGTCATCCCGAACCATTGGTCTACGGGCTTTTGAGAATCGATCAGTGCAACTCTATGCTCTCTTATAAGATGGGAGAGGGCCTTAAGGAAGAGACTCGTCTTTTTCTGAACCCTGTCCTTGATCTCCTTCTTTTTATTATCGTCCAGATCCGTATATGGCTCGCTTTCGGTTATCCGCTTCCGGATGACTTCAAGCACTTCCAGCAAAACAAGGTGAGAGACGAGGATTACGTCTTCGTCCTCCTCGATCTGATGGAACAGTTGCTGAACCGTTTGTGCTCTGTTATTCCGTTTCTCCTGGAGAATATGAG
>JAAZID010000408.1 GCA_012510295.1 Methanomicrobiales archaeon
GCTCGATATCGATCTCGTCCCCTGCTACGCCGTGGCGAGCGCCACCGAGATCAAGAGCGCCGTAGACCGGACACCGTTTCACACCCGGTACATCCGGGCTCATATCGACGGCTACGTCGACGATATCCTCCTCGCAAAGCAGTTTGCGAAGGCCGGCGGAGTCTACGGGTCCGACCATATGACCGGGGGATTCTCAGGCTACCTCTGCGAGATCCTGACGATCTACTACGGTGGGTTCCGCCCGTTCCTCGAGGCCGCCGCCCGCTGGGTGCTGGGGGAGGTCATCGATATCGAACACCACGGGACGAAGGAGTTTGATGAACCGCTCGTCGTCATCGACCCCGTCGACCCGGAGCGAAACGTCGCAGCGGCGCTCACGGTCTCACGGATGTTTGAGTTCGTCGAACTCGCCCGCGGCTACCTGAAAGAGCCCTCGGATATGTTCTTCTGCCGGCCACCCCCCCCGCTACTCAGCCGGGAGGTCTTCGCCCGCCTGCTTGCGGCGCGGGGGACGTATCTCTTTACGATAACCTTTGCAACACCTGGTTACACGGCGGATACGGTGGTCCCCCAGCTCCGGAAATCGGCTGGATCGATCCTTGAGCTCCTCGATCGGAGCGGGTTTCCGGCGAACCGGATCGATACCTGCATGCAGAAAGACCACTGCATGCTCCTCTTTGAACTGATGGCAGAGGAGGTCCCTGTGGTGCGGCGCCACATCGGACCGCCGGTCTGGTCGCCGGAGAACGCCATGAAGTTCGTCGATAAGTACGTCCACGACGGGGTCTTTGCCGGCCCTTACATCGAGGATGGACGCTATGTCGTGGAACTCCCCCGCACGTTCACGAGGGCCGTCGACCTCCTGCGGTCGGGGGAGATCCTGGAGGTCTCGCTCGGGAGGCATGTCCGTCGCTCGATGGAGAACGGGTGGACGGTGAATGCCGGTGCGGAGTGCTGGGATGAGGAGTTTGCCGGGTTTTTATCGGAATTCTTCGGCCGCTCATCGCCTCTTGTGCGGATCAGGAGGGTGACGGGGACGTAAGGTCTCGGGTGCATAAGGTTATCTGGATGCCCCGGAGGATTACCCAGACTCATGAAGATCCAGATGACCCATCCGTTCGACCTCTCGCCCACCGATGCTATCCACCTCCAGGCGGAGCTGCGATCGAAGATCAGCCTCTCCGGCGACCCCGGGGAGATCTCGGTTGTGGCGGGTGCCGACGCATCTTACTCGCGTGGTTCTGACGAGATCTACGCGGTCGCGGTCGCCCTCCGCTACCCTGACCTCACCATCATCGAGCGGGCCTTTGCCCGCGTCACGACATCGTTTCCCTACATCCCTGGGCTCCTGACCTTCCGGGAAGGCCCCGCCCTCGTCGAGGCTTTCTCGCGGTTGCAGTCGGAACCCGATGTCATCTTCTTCGACGGCCAGGGGATCGCCCATCCCCGGGGGCTCGGCATCGCAAGTCACATGGGCATCCTGCTGGGCCGGCCAACCGTCGGGGTCGCAAAGAGCCTCCTCGTGGGCACGGTGGAAGAGCCGGGGGCCGCCCGGGGCTCGACAAGCCCGATGCTCCATGAC
>JAAZID010000409.1 GCA_012510295.1 Methanomicrobiales archaeon
AAAGGGGTCCGGCCCTCGGATCGTGGCGAACTTGAGATCACGAGCATCAACCAGGTCTACATGGAGTGCGGCAACCTCAATGTCGAGCTACTCGGGCGGGGCTTCGCCTGGCTGGATACAGGCACCCACGACAACCTGCTCAATGCTGCCCAGTTCGTCGAGACCATCGAGAAGCGCCAGGGTTACAAGATCGCCTGCCTGGAGGAGATTGCCTGGCGCAATGGCTGGCTGACGCCGGAAGAGGTTCATGAGCTCGCGCAGCCGGTGGCGAAGAATGGGTATGGGCGGTATCTCCTGGAGTTACTCAGGGCCGATGCGGGGAGGCCAGCGGTATGATTCCGGTGACGAAACCTCATCTCCCGGAGATGAACAGGTACCTCGGGTATATCGTGCGCTGCTACAAAAACTGCCAGCTCACGAATAACGGACCCCTGGTACAGGAGCTAAAAGCCCGCCTGGAGGGCTACCTCGGCGTACAAAACCTCCTCCCGGTCGCCAACGGAACCCTGGCGCTCCAGATCGCCTACCGGGCTCTCGGGCTTTCGGGGAAGGCCATCACCACGCCATTCACCTTCGTGGCGACGAGCAGTTCACTCCGGTGGGAGGGGATCGAACCGGTCTTCGCCGATATCGATGGGGCGACCCTGGATCTCAGCCCGGAGCGGGTCAGGGAGGTTCTTGACCCGGATGTTACGGCGTTGGTGCCGGTCCACGTATACGGAAATCCCTGTGACGTCGAGGCGTTTGATGGGATCGCCCGGGAGCACGACCTGAAAGTGATCTACGATGCCGCTCATGCATTCGGCGTGGAGCTGAACGGCAGAAGTGTTCTTGAGTGGGGAGATGCCGCCACGCTCAGTTTTCACGCGACCAAGGTCTTTCACAGCGTTGAGGGCGGGGCGATCGTCTTTAAGAGGCGTGAGGACTACGAGCGGGCGTGCCGGCTCATCAACTTCGGTTACGCGGAGGGTAAGGTTATCGACGAGGGGATCAACGCCAAAATGAGCGAGTTCCACGCTGCCATGGGGCTATCGGTGCTCGATGAGATTGAGACAGTGCTTCAGAAGCGCGGGGAGATCCATCGTCGCTACTATGAGGCCTTAGAAGATCATTTTGAGATGCCAGCCTGGGGGGAGGGTGCCACGCGGAACTACGCGTATTTCCCGGTGCTCTTCTCCTCGGAAAGCGAGTTACTTGCTGTTCAAAGGCGGTTGAATGAGGTCGGGATCTTCCCGAGGCGGTACTTCTATCCCTCGCTTGATACGCTCGGGCCGGCCGGGGTGTGTCCTGTGTCGAGGGACCGGGCCAGGAGGGTGCTCTGCCTTCCCATGTACCCGGCACTTCCGGAGGATGTTCTGGAGAAGATCATCTCGATCATGGCCTCATCTCGGAGGCCCTGGATCAGGGCAGTTCACCCGGGAAGAAGCTCGATGGAAGGGTGAATCTCTCCAGCGTGCTGAAGGTGCAGGATACCTATTGGAAGTGGACGAAAGCAGATAAAAATGCATCCGAGAGTATGGCAGAAATAACGTATAACCTATAGAAGCGTTATGATTCAACTGAATGAAAGGAGTTAATTCATGAAAATCGGAATAATGCAGCCATATCTATTTCCGTACCTTGGGTACTTTCAACTGATACATGCTGTAGACGTTTTCGTAATTTATGATGACGTACAGTACAGAAAAAAGGGCTGGATCAACAGAAACAGAATACTATTAAATCACGATGCACTCTTATTTACATTCGGCGTAAAAAGAGAGAGCAGGACAAAGCACATCAATCAGAGATCGTATTCCAAAGATACCTTTCATTCAACAAAAGAGAGGTTTTTGAAGACGTTATTCCATTCATATCACGACGCTCCATATTTCAACGAGGTGCATGAGGTAATCATCGACATCCTGCATTATGAAGACCGCAATATAAGCAAATTTAATACAAACTGCCTTAGAAAATTGTGCGATTATATACATATAGACACACCATTCGTGTTATCCTCATCTCTGGAGAGAACGAAGGGTCTCAATGCAGAGGATGCAGTTGTTGAGATAAACCAGATACTGGGAGGCCATTGTTATATCAATGCGATCGGCGGGATGAAATTGTATTCCCCGGGAAAATTTGAAGAAAACGGCATCGAGTTGAAATTCCTAAAGATGGATGAGATAACCTACTATCAATTTGATGGACAGTTCATCCCGGATTTATCGATTATAGATATATTGATGTTTAACTCGAGAGGGGAGATCGATCAACTACTGAACAATTATGAGCTGTTACAGAATTATTCAGTATATACAGAGTAGAATACATTTCAAGGAGTTGAGTATGGATACCTCAGAATTCAAGGTTTATTTGAGAGCGTTTGAGCCGGATGACTATAAAGTCACCCATACAT
>JAAZID010000414.1 GCA_012510295.1 Methanomicrobiales archaeon
ATTCGTGAGCCTGATCACCGGATCCACGCCGTTGAAGAAACAGGAGTGGTCACTTGCAAACCAGATGACTGCACGCAGCCTGATGGTTATCGCCCGGCACGGTGGTCCCCGGTGCTGTAAACGGGACTCCTGGCTCGCGATCAGGACGGCGACCACCTTCCTCCAGGAGCGGTTTGGCATAACCCTCCCGGTGCAGGAGATGCTACGCTGCGAGTTTAGCGATATCAACCGCGAGTGCCTGCAGGAGGCCTGCCCCTTCCACGCTGGCCACCCGAACAGGTGATCCAGGGCCTTACAGAGCGAGTAACCGATAACGCATCACCAGAGTGACGAACAGGTGGTTCTCCCGATGTACGCGGAACCATAGACCTGTCGCGCTGTCGATGAGGAACGATGCAAAAGCGATAGGAATCTCCTGTCTGGGAGGCTGTCGGAATCTCTCATCAGACGGGATATAATAGGTAGAAGCGCTGGAGCGCCGAGCGAATGGCTGGCCTGGTGCCCCGAGGGTATGCCGGCGGCCGCCCTTCAAGACTCATTGGCCACACCTCTCTCACGCCACGACTCCGAATCCGTAGATGGGACCACACCCTTTTACGGCTCAGTGATTCTACCTCCCCGTCACGGGCACACTCCCACCAACGATCTTACTATCCCGACCCGCCGGGCAGCTCACCATGACTGGCGGGCGTGGTGGACTCTCCCCGGCCTCCGGGAGGTACTCCCGGCAATCACGGATGCCTGGTACAACCGGGGTCCGGTGCATGGATATCGCCGAAGTACGCCCACCCACGGGCCCGGCACCCGCCGCAGATATACTTGTTACTGCAGTCGGCACATGTCCCGGAGAGCAGGCTTCTATCCCGGAGCTTCTGTAAAACCTCCGACGAATGCCAGATATCGAGGAACGGCGTATCCCGCACATTCCCGACGACGATCGGCAGGAAAACGCAGGGCTGGACATCTCCCTCCGGCTCGATACTGCAGTAGAGCCTGCCTGCACCGCACCCACCGATGAAATCAGCGAGGAGTTCGGTCTTCCCATCGATCGCCTCTCCGGCATAAAAGTGTCCGACTGGGACACCCCTCTCGTCGCCGAGCGCCAGGGGTGCGATCTGCGGAGCGGTGGTGAGCGCCTCAGGGCCGCCACCCTCCCGGGTCCGGTCCAGCAGGTAGCGTATCAGGTCGCGGCGCTCCTCCGGGGATATATCCAGGTCGGCCATCTCCACACCCCGCCCGGTCGGTATGAAGTTGAAGCACATGAGCCGGTTCACCCCGAGATCTGACGCGAGACTATAGATATCCGGTATCTCGGCATAGTTTGTCCGGGTGACGGTGGTCGCCATACAGGTGTAGAACCCTGCCGCAACAGAGTTTTTGATGCCGGCTATGGCCCGATCGAATGCGCCGGGGATCCCTCGCATAGCATCATGGCTCTCCGCATCCTTCCCATCCACAGAGATCTCCACATACTCGACACCGGCATCCCGGATCCTTCCCGCCATCTCCGGGGTTACAAGGGTGCCGTTCGTGGCAAGCGCTACGTAGATGTCGTTTTTGTGGGCATGGGCAGCCACCTCAAAGAAGTCTTTGCGCATGAGCGGCTCTCCACCAGAGAAGGCGATAACCACCACCCCGGCATCCGCAAGCTCCTCGATGAGGCGTTTTGCCTCCTCGGTGTCGAGCTCATGGGGGAGGGGTTTTTGTGCATCCAGGTAACAGTGGGAGCAGCGGAGGTTGCAGTGGTGGGTGAAGTCCCAGACGACCATGAAGGGAGCGTTTACGATCTGGGGCATGGTGACGCCGTAGCGGGCGATGCCCGCAAGCACGTTCTGCAGCCCTCGCAGGAAGACAGTCTCCGCAAGACCCCTCCGGATAGCGTCCTCACTCACCCCAAAGATATCGCTACTCCGGCGGAGGGTATACCCCACCATGTGGCCTGCAAGCCGACACTTCCAGCATAACTCGTCGGTCGGATCCAGGTAGTACCGGATCGCATTTTCGAGGCGGTTTCCACACTCGTCCTCCCGGGCGATGAACCGAAGAAGAGCACAGGCGACCGGGTTCCCGAGCCACCGCCGGACCACCGGGAGCGCATGAATACGATCATCTTCCATTATCAGACTACCTCCCCAGCACCCCCGCGATGGTCATGTCCGGGGATGATATGGATCCTCCCGGCGGGATTTATATACCTTAAAGGTTACCCGCCAGAATTTCTAACTTTTCCGGGCAACCACGGCGCAACCGAGCGCTGACCCAAGGAAAAGAGCGGCAAGGATCGGGGAGAGGGCAGGCATACTAGAAACAGTAGTAAGAGTTTCGTAGAGATACCAGAACGGAAGGAACCACTGCGTGTACGGAGCGGGTGCGACAAGCCCCGAGAGCACGATGGCCGCCATGACGGTGATGATCGCGTAGATGTGCCCCTCGCCTGATGACTCCGGGATGGCCGCCACCAGGATGCCAAGGGCGTTTGCTGCAACCACAGCGGATACGAATGATACTATCACGCAGACCGCCCCCACCGGAGCCGGTGGATGGATGACCAGGAAGACGGCGAGAGGGATGGCGAGCTGTGCTCCATCGAGGAGGATGTTTGCGAAGGCGTACCCGGCGATCAACCGGCG
>JAAZID010000410.1 GCA_012510295.1 Methanomicrobiales archaeon
CTCGGGAACGAGGTCTACGGCATATTCAACGAGGGCTCAAGTCCCTTCGTGGCGGCCTACACCGAAGGTCGCGCGGTGGTTGAGGAGGTGATCCGGTGCATCTTTCCCATGCGACGGACGTTTGCACACCATTGCAGGGACCGGCTAGATATTACCGTAGAGGTCGTACATTTGATACGGATCTGACACTGTGACCTCTGATACAAAATCCGTCTGGGGGCTCTCTGCCGCCCATCTGGTTACCGACCTCTATTCGCCGGTCCTCCCCGCAATCCTGCCGCTCCTCATCGTAGAACAGGGCTACTCGTTCTTCCTCGCAGGGTTGATCGTCACGGTCTTCAACCTGACATCGTCGATGATGCAGCCGCTCGTCGGCTGGCTCTACGATACCCGGGGACTTGCGATCCCTATCAGCATCACTGTTCTCCTCGGCGCGGTGTTCATATCGATCGTCGGATTGCTCAACAACTACTATCTTGTTCTCGCATCCGTCGCTATAGCGGCGCTCGGGCATGCTCTCTTCCACCCGGCTGCGCTCGGGACCATAAGCCGCCTGACCCGGGATGCGAGCCGGGGCCGGATCACCTCCTACTTCGTCATCGGTGGGAACCTGGGATACGCAGTCGGCCCCATATGCGCCGGGGTGGCTGTCGGCCTTATGGGTCTTCCCGGGCTCGTCATACTCGCAGTTCCCGGCATCGTTATGGCAGGGGTTCTCCGCTACGTCCTGCCCACACCGGGGCGCCGCGAGACCCCTGCGCCGGCCGCCTGGGATGCGCGCCCAGCACGCCGGGCGATCGCCCTCTTGGTCGTGGCCTCGGGTCTCCGGGCATGGGCGATATTCGGATCGGTCGCGTTCCTCCCGACCATCCTCACCATGCGGGGCATCGACCTCGTGACGGCAAACCTCCTGGTCTCGGGCATGCTCATCGCCGGGGTCGTGGGGCAGCTCGTCGGCGGGTCGCTCTCGGACCGCTACGGCCGCAAGGAGTGCACGATCGTAGGCCTCGTCACCGCCATACCGCCGTTCTTCGTCTTCCTCACATCCGAAGGCGTCATATCACTGGTTGCGCTGATCATATTCGGGTTCATCCTCTGGTCGACCTTCGCCGTCACGGTCGCCATGGCCCACGAGATAGCGCCGGGGAACGTCGGGCTCGTCTCCGGCCTGATGCTCGGGCTCGCGGTCGGTGTGGGCGGTCTGGGCGTTGCGGTCACCGGGTGGATCGCAGATATGACATCGCTCTCGGTCGGGTTCATGACGATCCCGCTTGCGATCATACTCGCCATACCGTTCTTCCTTGCGGTCCCCTACCCCTGGAAGGTTCTCTCGCGGGGGAGATCCTCCACCCAGATCCTTTAAGGAGAAGGAACACGGACTCCACCGCCGATGTGTCGGTCAGGCACGGGCTCCATGTTCTGGCAAAAGCACCCCGATTCGCCGGGTATGTCGCGACCCTCGTGGCTATGCGGTCTGCGACATCCTCAGGCAGGGGAGAATCGTTCGGCGGTAAGAGAGCTTCCTCTCTCTTTCGCGCCGGGGCAGCGCCAAAAAAGTTATTCCGATTTTTTCTTAAAGAATAGCCGGCAGTGACACATGCCCTGATCCTCGATCTCTTTCTCGTGATATATGCAGGGACAGATGATGATCTTATCTTTTTCGGGATCTCCGCTCCGGAGCCTGCAGGGGCAGTACGCCGCCCCGAACTTCTCCTCGTTCCGGGCAAGCCCGCGAAGGACGGCCGAGAGTTGTTTTTCATCGACGTTTAACACAAAGCCTTTCTCTTTCGCGTACTGCTTTACCCTGTTACGCATTTCTTCAATTCCTTCTTCGGTCATAACGAAACTCCTGTTCTGTGGATCTCCGGGGCCCGTGCATTCTGGTATGGAGAGCCTCTGAGTTAAAGATTTTGACGCACCCCACAGGCCGGATGCGTGCCCATGCACGCACTGGACGCGGACGATTCACCTCTTCCGGGAGAGGAAGAGGGGAGTCCATCCCGGCCGGCCCTTCCGGGGCAGTATGGGCACGCTCTCACCCGCACCGCCATCCCCGAGAGGGGTGAGTACACCAGACCTTACACGCGATCGTCCAGGGGCGGCGCGAGTATCCGCTCCGCGACGCCGGCATAGGTCTCCATGACATCACCCTTGCTGAAACGGTAGACATCCTTATCGAGGGACGCCCCGGTCTCCTTGTCCCAGAGTCGCATCGAGTCCATACTGATCTCATCGCCGACGACGATCTC
>JAAZID010000001.1 GCA_012510295.1 Methanomicrobiales archaeon
CCCGGCGTCCTCCTGGTCTTCACCTGCCGGGACGGAGGGGGATATGAGATGACCGATGATCGGGTTGTTCCTGTTGTGCACCTCTCCGGGATGCAGAGCCATGAGATCCAGGAGATGGGCAGGAGGCGGTTCGATCTCTCTCCTGACGATGCAACCGCAACTCTCCTCGAGGAGACCGCGGGCGACCCGTTCAGCCTCGTGGCCTGCTTCAATACCCTGCGTAACCGTGGCCTCGAGCCCTCTTCCGGGAACATACGTGACCTGCTCACCGGGGGCAGGGATCCAGCAGAAATTGCCTTTGCCGCGCTTCCGGGGTTCTGGCAGGCGTGGGCGGAGGCACTCTCCGTACTGATCCCCCCGTTCCCGTTGCCGGTCATGGCCTGCATACTCGGCATCCGGGAGGCGGATATGACGCTCATGATAGAGCACCTGCAGGGGAGCAGCGTATTCCGGCGGCTCCCCGGAGGGGGGTTTGCCTTCGCCCACTCACTCCTGCAGGAATACTGCCGGCAAAACCTCTCTGCCGACGAGAGCGTGGCCCTCAACGCCGGGGCTGCAGACTGTATTGAGCGATCCATGCACCTCCTCCCCATGAGGCTGCACGCCCTTCTCTCGCTTGCCTGCCACCACTTCAACGCGCGGGACTACGAGAAGGCCGCGGACCTGAACCTGGAGCTGGGGCTCCGGTACTATAACCGCGAGGACTACGATGCGGCTCTGATGCTGACCCGGCAGGCGATCATATCCGCAGAACAGATAGGAGATAGCGCTCTCCTCGCTGCCGCAGAGAGACAGAGAGACCTGATCCAGCAGAAGATGGCGGACCCTGCCGGGACCGCGCGGTGAGAGGTCTCATGCTTGAGGTAGAGGCAAAGTTTGCGGTACGGGATCCGGCGGGGTTCCGGGCCCGGATCAGGCAGCAAGGTGTAGGACTGGCCGGAAGGCGGCAGGAGCGGGACGTCTACTATAACGCCCCGCACCGCGATTACGGGGAGACCGACGAAGCGCTCCGGGTCAGGTACGACGATACCGGGGTGACCCTGACATATAAGGGGCCGAAGATCCGCGTCGGGAGTGCAAAGGCCCGCGAGGAGTTCAACCTGAAGGTTGCCTCGGGGGAGACGCTTGAAGCGATCCTCTCCCGCGCCGGCTTTCTGCGCAGCGCCGAGGTCACAAAGGTCAGGGAGTTTTACGATATCGGGGATGCGACGATCACGCTTGACGATATCGAGGGGCTCGGGACGTTTGTTGAGATCGAGATCCTGACCGAAGAGGGCGGGGAGGATGCCGCCCGCCGGATAGGGGCGATCGCAGATGAGCTGGGCGTGGATGGTCCGCCGATCTATACGTCGTACCTCGAGATGTTGCTCGGCAAAAGCCCCCACGACTGAAGGCTCCTTGCCCGCTTCCCGGGGTGATTGAGAGATTCACCAGAAGAGAAGATCTATGGGTGTGGTCGATGGACCGATCCCCTACCAGGGGATCGGTTCTATCCTAAACCCTGATCAGGTCGATCTCGATATCTTTTGGCTCCTTCCCGAAGTGGATGGTGGCGCCGTAGCCCTCTGACGCCGATCCGGGGTTGACGACGGTGACGCCGTCGGCTTCAGCGATGCCCCGTGCCTCATGGATATGACCGCAACAGACCAGGTCGAACCGGGCCATGTGCTTCCTGATGCTCTTGCTCCCGACGTTGTTCCCGTCGACGTCATCCAGGACTTCGTACGGCGGAGCGTGGCTGAGCAGGACATTGTGGACGTTTTTGTCCATGTGTTTGACGATCCGGGTGAGCTCTCTGTCGATCTCCTCCTCTGTCAACTCAAACGGCGTGCCGAAGGGGGTCTCATTTGAACCACCGAGCCCTGCGATCGTCAGGCTGCCGAGAGAGATCCACGCGTTGTGCAGACAGACCGCATCAGAGCGCTCAAGCACATCGACGATCTCACGGGGATCGCAGTTGCCGGGGATTGCAAAACACGGTACCTCAAAACGGGAGAGTACTGAATCTACAGGCTCAAGGGGACCGAAGTTGGTGATGTCGCCTGCAATGATGACTGCATCGTAGTCGTAGCCGAGAAAAGCCTCAAGCTTTCCGTAGTTACCGTGCAGATCTGCTAAGAGTAGCACATCCGTCATGCTCTATAGGTGAGGACTGTGTCTAAAAAACCTTATCTCATGTTCCATCCACGAACCGGTTATACTGCCATTGAGCGCCAGTCTCCCGAGAACTTTTTCGGTCTCGGGGAGGAGCCCGCGTGGCCGGCTGTTCTGGAGAGGGGTGCCGGGGAGCGGCATGAAGTAGTGGATGTGGGCCTTCCCCACACGGGTGACGGATCTGACGAGGTCGAGCGTCGCACGCTGATCGTCGTCGGTCTCAAACGGCAGGCCGAGGATAAAATCGACTACCGGGGTGAGCCCGTTCTCCCGGCAGAGGTCGACGGCCCGGACGACGTCCTCCACGGTGTGCCCCCGGCGCAGGTGGCGGAGCACTTGATCGCTGCCCGACTGCGCCCCGAAGTGCAGGCGGGTGTTTGCGCAGTGGTCGAGTATGAGGTCGATGGACTGCTGTGATATGAACTCGGGCCGGACCTCGCCCGGGAATGTGCCGAAGTAGACCCGGCCGTTGAGGCTCTGGAGGAACCGTTCAATCCGGTCGAGCCGTATATGGACCCCGTC
>JAAZID010000063.1 GCA_012510295.1 Methanomicrobiales archaeon
GAACAGTCCAGACCCTCGAAGACCGCCAGGTCGAAGTGCCGGTTATAGTGCTCGATCGCTCTGATGATCTCGGCGTCACACCTCCCGCAGTTCCGGGCCCAGTCGAGAGACTCGACCGAGTAGGTCCAGGGGCTGACATAGACATGAGCACGATCCCCGAACCGTTCCTGGCACTTCTGCAGGAGGTCGATGAGGCTCCAGAGCCACGGCGGTCGGTAGAGGTCGTTCTTCCAGAGTTCATGCACGACGGTGTGCTTCTCGACCGTCGTCACCTCAAGGTCTACGTAGTCGATCCCCCGGGAGACGCAGTAGGACACCGTCCGCAGGATATCGTCCACCGCCTCCGCCTCGGTGAGGAACGGCGGTTTGACGAGCAGGAGTGGTTTTGTCAGAACGCCCATCCCCTGCATCCTTGAGTGGAAGTGATCGAAGTTGTTGGCCGAGAAGCCTTTGTTGATGCAGAGGTTCATCACCCGGGTATCCGCAGACTCAAAACCAAACGCCACCTCAAGCTGCCTCCCGTTCAGGGCCTTCTTCATCTTCGCGACATGCTCGTCGGGAGAGTAATCGATCCTCGACTCGACGACCACCTTTTTGATGTTCTCATACCCGTTGATGTACGAGCAGATCTTCTCAATGGCGGCAACCGGCATCTCGCGCTCGTTGAATATGTTCCCGTCGTTGTAGATCGATATAACTGGATAATCCTCGAGATCGACGGCATCCATAACGTGCTCGAACTGTGCGATGTACTCCTCAGCCGAGATCTCCCTGCCGCGAGCCGTCGCACAATAAAAACCGCACATGGTGCAACCCCCGGTCTTCTCGACCCAATCACAACCAGTGGAACGCAGGAATACGATCAGTCGCCTGATGGGTTGATCATCGAGATGCCCGATCCGCTCTTCCCATCCGATGGGGACGGTAAAATCAATATCTTCCGGTAAAAAACCGTTTTCTCTGCGCAATCTGCTGGCAAGCCCTCTCACCCTCTCAAGGATATCGTTATCAGTCGGAGGATCGGTAAGGATCTCCGCTCCGCTACTGCTATTGTGTACTGCCCTCTGAAGAATACTCATCCCCCCTTCCCGGAGAACACATCTCCGATGATCGTCGCCCTGCTTTACAAGGACATGCTCGAAAAGGGGCTTTATGTATTTATAATTTGCTCAGAACCTCTCACTCACCGGGTCTCATTCCCACATCAGCAAAACACAAAAGAGGCTCTGAAAATCGGGTTCTTTACCCCAGGAACGCTAGAACAACGGTCCACCGCAATAGCCCCGGCGGGGCATCCCCGTGGTTATAGAGCCTTGTTTCCATATGGAACCGGCGGCAGCATGCTATTTTATATACATTGCTTGATGGTATACTGTCCCGAAGAAACAGGGGAGATCCCCATTCGCCGGATCAACAATCACCACATCGGATGGAATACAAGGAGCATGACGTCGCCTGCGGCCCGGGGAGCAAATGACCAGGGTGAGCGAGGAGATGGTTGAAAAAAGTATCGGTCGGGATCCACTGAACAAGAGAACAATACATCAGGAGAACATGACATGATACGCCTGGGAGAGAGGATCTGCGGCAGAGAATCCTTCACTGCAAAGGCTCTCGGCATCCTCCCCTCCTACAGTACCTATAGAAAGACCTACGCCCTCCTCCAGGAGTCCCGATGGTGGAACCGGGAGGAGCTTTTAGCCTACCAGACAGAGGCGCTCTCGCACCTGCTCGACCACGCCTAC
>JAAZID010000064.1 GCA_012510295.1 Methanomicrobiales archaeon
GCTCGGGGGGTTTTGGCGCCGGAGGGGGGGTGACGGGGGGCACGGTCGGAGTCTCCGGTTGGCCCGGCGTCTGGGCTTCCGGTCCCGCCTCCGCTACAGGAGAATGAAACACCACCGCCACCAGGGACACGATGAGCAGGGCGGCGAGAATACTGATGACGTCGCCTTTATCCACAGATGAAGAGGGGTGCGTGGAGTAAAAAGACCTTCGATCAGACCTTGCATTCCAGCCTCATCAGAGTGCCCGATGGAACTGAAGAGAGCGAAAAATTCCCATATTTCAAGGATCCAGGTCTGCGTCCGGGATTGTAAAACGGAACCATTAATAGAATAACGATACCACCGTCCTGATGAGAGCATGGAAGTTCCTGAGATACGCACATGGGTGATATTTTACCTGCTCTCGTTCGTGGTGCTCCTGGTTGCTATCTTCATCACGACCCGGAACGACGGCCAGCGCTGGATAAGCCTCATGCTCGTCATCGTCGTCGTCGGCGTCAACTCCTTCCTCCTGATCTCCGAGCTGAAACGCCACCAGAGTAAAAAGGCTCTCATGCGTATGATGTCAGATCTCGACGGAACAGTGAGCGATCGGGACTCCTCCAGGCACCGCTGACAAAATAGATTATCGTACCTGCGTCACATGGCCTTCCGAAGTATCTTCTGGGCGATGTTATAGGGTGTAAAGAGGTGCTCCACCTCCCTTCCCAGGTACTCGGTCTTTCCCATGATGTAGTACCCATCGATAGCAAGCGCGGAATGAAAGAGACGTGCGAGCTCGTTCTTCTGCTTTTCGGTGAAGTAGATGGTGACGTTCCTGCAGGTGACGATATCAAGGTACCGGGCAATGGAAGCGCCCGACGTCAGATCGTGCTGCCGGAATTTGACGAAGTCCCTGATATGGGGGCGGACCTCGACCCTGCCATCGTCGCGACGGATGAAGTGCTTCCGGAGCCGGCGCCCATCAACGTTCTCGAGTGTTTTTTCATCGTATATGCCAGCCACGGCTTTTTTTAGCGCCCCGGTATCGATGTCAGTCGCGTATATCGTTACGTTGATGTCTCTGTGGAGTATCGCCAGTTCGTGTACGAGGATCGCGATCGAGTAGGGTTCTTCACCCGTGGCACACCCGGCACACCATATCCGGATAGTCTTTTTACGGCGGATGAGGTCAGGCAGTATATCGCGCTGCAACACCTCAAAGACCTCAGGGTCACGGAAAAACCTGGTGACGTTGATGGTGAGGGCGTTACGGAGGGGATCGACCTCCTGCGGGTTTGCGAGGAGATACTTGTGATAAGCCTCATAATCAGCGGTATTTGTCAGGCGCATCCGGGAGAGGATGCGTCGCTTGATATAGTCCTCCTTGTAGTTCGAGCACTTAAACCCGGCCAGCCTCTCAATACTCCGAAGGAGTGACGCAAATCCATCCATTACGAAATCCCTATCGCACCGGGCTATCTGGCCTTACGGGGCATTCTGGTAGTTTCCGAGATCGTCGATCACTTTCTGGACATCGAGCCAGATGATAAGGGTTTTCGCTTTTTCATTGCCCTCACGCCCGATCTTGATGATCCCCTTGACATAACTGCTGATCGACGATGTAATACCTTCGTTAATGCGCTCAATATCCGTGTCACGGACCTGGATGACGCTGTGAACATCATCAACGATGATACCGATGTTCGACCCGCCCGCCGCATCCGGCATCAGCACGACGATCTTCTGACCCTCTCCCTCATCGGACCCGGGAAGCCCGAGGAGGTCTCGAAGGTCGATGATGTTTGTAATCTCGCCTCGTAAGTTGATGATACCGGCAAGGTAGCGGGGGGCGCGGGGGAGAGGAGTGATCGGCATCATCTCCACGATCTCCCGTGCTATCTGGATATCCAGTGCGTAGTGCTCTTTCCCGAGCTGGAACTCTACCACATCTATGGATGCTGCCATCGTCTCCCTCAGTTGAGCTTGAACTCTCTCATCAGCTTCTCGAGTTGTTCGGCCATACTCGCCAGCTCGTGAGATGCGCTACCGACCTCCTGGGTTGATGCACTGACCTCCTCAGCGAGCGCGGCCATATCCTCGGTGCGATCCAGTGTCTCCTTGGTCATGTGAGTGGACTCGTCCATCTTCTGCATGACGTTATTGGTAGAACCGGCCTGATCCTCGGTTGCCTTCGTTATCTCGGTAATACCGTGGGTGACCACTTCCACGCCATTGACGATCCGGTTTAAGGCCTCGATGACCTTGTTGACGCTCTCGATACCCGCCTGGATCTCCTGGTGAGATGCCTGCATGGAACCTGCGGTCTTCTCGGTGCTGGCCTGGATCGTCCGGATCAGATCTTCGATATCCTGACTCGCCCGCTTGGATTCACCGGCAAGGTTCCTGATCTCCCCGGCGACAACCGCAAACCCGCGACCGTGCTCACCGGCACGGGCTGCCTCGATCGCGGCGTTGAGCGCAAGGAGGTTCGTCTGGTTCGCTATATCGGTGATCAACTTCACGATGTTGTTGATCTCGCGCATCTGGTTGTTGAGCGTGCCGATCTCGTCCACGGTCTGCTCGGAGATCTCCTCGACGAGGAGCATCTTCTTCGCCGCGACATCACCAAGAGAGGCAGCTTCGTTGCCTTCCTTCGATGCCCTTGAGGCATGATCCATGACCTCCTGTGACGTGCTTGCGATCTCCTCGATCGATGCCGAGAGGTCGTTGATATCCTTCCCGATATCTTCGACCCCGATGAGCTGTTTCCGTGCATCCTCCGATGACTGCTGCGTCGAGACCGCGACCTGTTCCGTGGCACGGATGATCTCATCAGAACTCTTGCTGACCTCCTTCGCCGTCTCTTCAACCTGATGGACGGCCCTCGCCACCTCAACAAGGAACGCACGCATGGCGGTCAGTGAGGCATTGTAGTCATTCTTGACAACCTGAAGCGGATCATTGTCCTCTACCTCCACAAATGCTGTCAGGTCGCCTTTTGCCATGGCAGAAAGTGCCTCTCCGAGCCCGTTAGCACTCTCTGCGAGTCTCTCGCTCTCCCGCTTTGAGGCCTCCATCAGGCTCCTGATCTGGTCCTCTTTCTCCTGCTGTTCGGTCCAGTCGTTCCAGACGTAGAAGGCTATCTCGATATCACCCTTCACATCGAGAATAGGGATGGCGTTTAAGGTGAGGTACTTCTTCGCGCCGTCAGGCCACTGAACCATGACATCGGTCCGCGCGAGTTTCTTCGTCTCGTAGCAGGCGTAGAAGTGATCACCGTTCAGGATGGTGATATCGTAGTCGTAGAGTTTCTTCGCAAGGGTCTCTTCCCGCGTTCCACGCCACATCCGGGCATACTCGTCATTGATGTCGATCCGACTCTTGTCAGGGCGAAGCGTTGCGATAGCGAGCGGATTTTCCCGGATCATCGCATCGACACGATGTTGCATCCGCAGGACTTCGGCCTCCTCTCTCCGCTTTTCAGTGATGTCGTTATAGACGTTCAGGATACCTTTCAGCTCACCCTTCTCGTCGAGGAGCGGGATACCATACTGCTCAAGGATGTAGGTACCGGCAGGGAACTCAACCGTCACTTCGCCGTAAACCTGCTCCTTCTCGGTGAGCACCTTCCTGATCCCTTCACCCTTCTGTTCGTGAACCTTGAAGTCACGGAGGGTCATCGCGGTGATACGCGCTCGGTCGATACCGGTCAACCGGATGTATGCCTCATTCGCGGTGACGATCTTCATCCCGGTGTCGACGACCAGCATGGGTATCGGGTTTTTCTCGATGAGCGTCTCCGACTCCCGTTGCAGTTCGGCGATGTTCTCTATCTGTGACTGGATCTCTACTTCACCCTCACGCTGCCGGGTTATGTCGTTGTAGACAATGAGTATGCTCTCGATCTCATCATCCTTATCGAGGAGCGGGATACCGTACTGCTCAAGGATGTAGGTGCCCGCCGGAAACTCAACCGTCACCTCGCCATACGCCTGCTGCTTCTCGGTGAGCACCTTCCTGATCCCTTCGCCCTTCTGTTCGTGGACCTTGAAGTCACGGAGGGTCATCGTGGTGATACGCGACCGGTCGATACCGGTCAACCGGGTGTATGCTTCATTCGCGGTGACGATCTTCATTCCGGTGTCGACGACCAGCATGGGCATCGGATTTCTCTCGATGATCGTATCCGACTGCCGTTGCAGTTCAGCGATATTCTCCATCTGGGCCCGGATCTCTTCCTCTCCTTCCCGTTGCCCGGTTATGTCATTGTAGACGATAAGAATGCTCTCGATATCTCCTCTCTCATCGAGGAGCGGGATACCATACTGTTCGAGCGCATGGGTTCCCGAGGGGAGCTCGACCACCACTTCAGCATACGCCTGCTTCCTCTCCCGGATCACCTCCCCAAGACCGGAACCCTTCTGAGACACCACCCTGAAATCTCTCAGGCTTCTGCCGACCACCTGGTTTCCCGGGATTCCGCTCATATCAGCGTATGCGATATTTGCTATGGTTACCACGAACTCCGGGTCGACCACCAGAATAGGCATCGGGTTTTGCTGGATTATCGTCTCAAACCGTTGCCTGAGGGCTCCTGCCGCCTCCAGCTGACTCTGGAGAGATCTCTTCTCCTCTCTGTTCTTCTCGATCAGCGCATTGATCGATGTGGCCAGAGGTCTGAAACCCTCTGGAATATCAGCGAGGTCGATCTTCACCGACGTGTCGCCATCGATCCCCGCATTGAGTGCGGCCTCGATCGCCGCGGGCAATACCACCGGCCCCTGTCCGGTCGTACCCGGCGCAACCGGTCCGGTAAACAGTGCTTTCCTTCCAGGTTTATCGATCATCGATTACATCCTCCTTTTTCAATCAAGTTTCCGAATCGCAGTTGCAATTGCCCGGTATTCCCTGCCGGCATCGCTTTCGGGTGCGCAGTGGGAGATTGGAGATCCACGTTGCTGTGCTTCGTATACCGCAGGCGAATACGAAACCGTAAATACCTGCCTGAATGTTTTCCTGACCTCACGCTCAAACGCCCTCAGTCGCTCCCTTTCCTTCTCCTCTTCCGCAGAGGGACCGGGAGAGAAGATACGTTTCAGGAAGAGAGCGAGGCCCCCCGTTCCGGTCTCCCGTTCACCGGAGCTCTTCCAGCGGGTCAGGATAGCGAGATCAGCAATTATGTTCTCTCCGAGCATCTCCTGGATATCGCCAAAGACGGTTGAGAGCGCCTCCACACCCTTGAGGGCGAAGGAACCGGGGTCGAGGGTGACAACAGTACGATCCGCAGCAACGAGGCCATTGATGACGAACTGACCCATGCTTGGAGGCGTATCGATCAGGATGAAGTCGTAGGTATCCTTCACCCCGGCGAGTGCATCTCCAAGAACCCATGCCCGATCCTCAATGTTGTAGAGATAGGGTTCAACCCCCACGAGGTCCAGGGTTGCCGGAACCAGATCGATCCCCGATGCTGTGGAGATGAGAACGTCGTTGATCGTTACGTCAGGAAATCCCTCAAAGACGCTCATGAAGACGTCGTATATGCTCAGCGTAAGAGCCCCGGGGTCAACCCCGAGTCCCGTAGTGGCGTTGGCCTGCGGATCGCAATCCACCACCAGAACCTTTTTTCCATCCTTCTGGAGGAATCCTGCAATATTGAGACACGATGTCGTCTTTCCTGTGCCGCCTTTGTGGTGAGCGAACGCTACAACTGTAATGATCAGCACCCCTCAATACTTTTATTTGCAATAGGTTCTATTAAACCTATTTTTATAGTTCTTTCGATATATGGTGCCGGCTCTGAATTTAAGATTTTTAGAGAGATGTTATACAGGATCCAGCCGGTAAATTGGAGCAGATAGCTCGAAGGGGAGAGAGATACATCAGCAAACCCGCACCCCGCAGCTTGGCCGGAAAAGGGGTTTCAAAGCGAGAGACCCATGCCCCGGAAAGACCTCCGCCCGGGCATCGATCGAGAACGTATCGAAAGCCTGTTTTTTTAACAAAATTTTAATATTTTCAGCCTAAACTGTGAGTAAGCAGGAGGTGAATATGGTAGTAGTGTCGGAGATCCGGTATGGTTCGCGCTATTCCGGGCAAGCCATCTTCTGACCCTATGCCAGCTGGATGTCCTGGAAGTATGTGCCACTTCTGATACTGATCCTTACCGCTTTCGCCGGGGCTGCCGGGTGTCTCTCCACGACGTTCCAGGAGGTGACCTACGGGGATGACGGCCTGGAGATCTCCGTGGAGAACTCCGGTAAGCCTGTCGAGAAGGCTGTGCTCCAGGTAACGATCATGAAGGTGGAGGGATTTAAACAGAGCGAAGTCTACCGTAAAGCGCAGTACGTCGACCTCGATAGCGGACGGAATGCATACACGATCCCGGTGGACCTGGAACCTGGTTCGTACAAACTCTTTCTGATCGTACTCGTCGGTGATGAGCGGAAGGCCTCTGTCATACGCGACCTGGAGGTAGCGCCCTGAACCGGGCGGGACTTGCGGCATCACGGGGGCTTGAGTTAGCTGATGCCGTCTTCTCCGGCGGCGTAGTCTTCAACCCCTTCGCATGCACCTGGGAACGCGCGGACTTCGCGGTGAAGGACGGCTACGTCATCGGCATCGGAGATTACCGGGGGAAGCGGAGGTACGACCTCGCCGGCGCCCGCGTGGTACCCGGACTGATCGATGCCCATGTTCATATCGAGAGTTCTCTCCTCACCCCGGCTGAGTACGCAAGGCTCGTCCTTGCACGCGGCACGACGACCGTCGTCGCCGACCCCCACGAGATCGCTAACGTCTGCGGGGTGCCGGGAATCGAGTACATGCTCGCCGAAGCAGCGCGGACACCGCTCGATATCCTGGTGATGCTCCCCTCATGCGTCCCGGCAACCCCTCTCGACGCCGGCGGCGCCGTGCTCACGGCCGAAGACCTCGCCCGGTTTCAGGGACGGGAAGGGGTTATCGGGCTTGCCGAGGTGATGAACGTCCCCGGCGTTCTTGCAGGGGATCCGGACCTCCGGACAAAGATAGATCTCTTTGAGGTTGTGGATGGTCATGCACCGCTCCTCTCCGGGAAAGATCTAAGCGCCTACATATACGCCGGTGTCCAGAGCGACCACGAGTGCACGACGCTTGCGGAGGCGAGGGAGAAACTCCTCCGCGGTATGTACATCATGATCCGCGAAGGTTCGACCGAGCAGAACCTCCGGGACCTCCTCCCGGTCGTGGATGCCTGCACGGCGGCGCGCTGCTGCTTTGCCACCGACGATCGGCACGCCGATATGCTCGCTTGCGAGGGGCATATCGATGACTGCATCAGAAAGGCGGTTGCAGGTGGCCTTGAGATCGAACTGGCGCTCCGTATGGCGACGCTCTCGGCCGCGGACCGGTTCGGTCTCCACGA
>JAAZID010000425.1 GCA_012510295.1 Methanomicrobiales archaeon
CCGCAGGACGATCATCGCGTCCGGATTCGCCGTCATGATCGCCGGGGGCGTCCTCGTCTGCCTCTTCGGGAACCTGGGGCCGCTCGTCTTTGCCCTTGCCCTCTTTCCGGCCTCCCTGATGGGGAGCTCTGTGCGTTCCCCAGGAGCGTTCCTGATGCTCGACCAGCAGAAGGAGGATACCGGCTCCGCATCCGCTCTGATCAACTGCTCGGGCCTCGTCTTCGGTAGCGCCGGGATGGTTCTCGTCTTCCTTAGTGGAGAAAACCTCGTCCTCGGTCTCGGGACGATCAACGTGGCGGTCGGGGTTATGTGCCTCGCAGGGTGGACGGCGATAGGGAGGCGGGGGCTGGTGAAGTTTTGAAGGTTCCTCTTGCGACGGGAGGATCTAAATACATATACATACACAGGTATGGGAACCAGGACGATCAGTATCTGCGACGACGCGTACGAGAGGCTTTCGCGGCTAAAAGGCCCCTCTAACATGAGTTTTTCCGAAGTGATCCTGAAGTATACCCCGCCGAAGAAGAAACTCTCCGAGATCCTCAAGGAGTTCGGGTCAAATCCTGCACTGGCCGACTCGGTCGCAGAAGCCTCGCGCGAGATGAGGAAGGCTTCGATGCCGACGCTTGATACATCATTCCTCATCGACCTGATCCGGCACGACCCGGAGGCGATGAGAACGCTCAAGGTGATGGAGCGCCAAGGGCTGCCCCTTGCAACCACTGCGATCAACGCCCTCGAACTCTACCGCGGGGCGTTCCTCTCAACATCGGTGCAGGAGAACCTCCGGGCAGTTGAAGCGATCACGCGGGCGCTGATCGAGCTGCCGATCACCGAGGAGACCTACCAGATCTTCGGCACGCTCGCCGCTGAACTCCGGGGGAACGGTCGACCTATCGGGGATTTCGACGAGGTCATCGCCGCAATCACGCTCGCGGGCGACGACGAGATCGTCACCCGGAACGGTCACTTCACCCGCGTTCCGGGGCTGAAGGTCAGGAGATATTAGAGACCGGCGATTATACGCTCCCTTCTGGTGCCCGGTCCCGGACTGAGAGGGCGAAGAACCCGCAGACAGCCACCGCGAGGAGGAAACTCGCGAAGAATCCGGGGCCGAAGCCGCCGGCGGCAACAATAATACCGGTGACCAGGGGGCCTGCCGAATGCCCGATATCCATGATGGACGACAACGCCCCCATCGAAGCCCCCATCTGCTCTTCTTTTGCAACGTCTGCGACGTACGCACTGGTCGCGACGGTGGAGAGCGACATACCCAGAGCGAGGAAAGAACTTATGAGAAGGAGCGCGGGAAATCTCGATGCAAATGGGATGGCGGCGACTGAAATCCCCAGGACGAAGAGCCCTATGACGATCTGGACCCTCTTGTCGACCCGGTCGGCGATCCGGCCGAAGGATGGCTTCGAGACCGCGACGATCAATGTCTGGGCGGCGAACAGGATCCCCGTCTGGTAGGCACCCATCCCCCGGGAGAGCAAGAAGAGCGGCAGAAATGTCTCAAACGCCCCGAAGGCAAAGTAAGTCGCCATATCCACGAGTGCTGTTGCCCGCAACCTCCGGTTCGTGAAGAACGTTACAAAACTTTCCCGAAACGCTGAGAACGGGAGGATCCTCAGGGGGCCCGGAGTCTCCTCCCGGTAGAGAAGGATCAGGACGACCACCGGCACTGCGGTGATTGCTGCGGTGAGGTAGACCACCCGATACGGGATGAGCCCGGGGTAAAAGACGAAGAACGACAGGATAGCCCCGCCGACGAGCGGGGCAAGGGTTCTCCCGATCAAGGTCGCGGAAGAGTACTGCCCGAGCACCTCCCCTTTCTTCCCGGGAAACCGCACGGCAATCATCGCAGCGATCACCGGCCCGAGGATTGCGGTCGCCATTCCGTGGAAGAACCGGACCGGGATCAGCCAGAGCGGGTCGGTGATGAAGAGATAGAGCAGAGGCGCCGAGATGAATATCGCTCCGGATGCGATGAGCAGCCTCCACTTTCCTAGGTGATCCGAGAGAACCCCCACGGGAAACGATAAGAGGATCCCGGCAAGCGGGGAAACCGCTGCAATGAGACCGATGAC
>JAAZID010000065.1 GCA_012510295.1 Methanomicrobiales archaeon
CTCTCGGGTGACGTGCGTCGCGAGATCCTCGATGTTGCAGGCGAGATCCGGTCGCAGGGCATCAGGGCGGTGGTCATCGATACCGAGGAGACCGGAGACTCGTTCCTCGATATCAGGCTCGGCTACTGCCGGATCCTCGCCGAATACGCCGGTGGCGGCTACTACCCGATCACCGACCTCTCCGCCGGAGCCCTGCGCGAGATCACATCGACCGAGCGGGACGCGCTGGTGCGTCCCAAACTCACGGACAGAGCGGCTGGAGTTTCTCGATCAGGCGGTCCACCTGCCTGACCGCCGTCCCGATGTACGCATCCGGGTCGAGGAGCCGTTCAAGGTCTTCGCGGGTGACGAACTCCGTGACCTCCGGCCGCTCACCGAGCACCCGGGCGAGATCCCGGCCCCCGGCGAGGGCCTGCATGCTCGCCGTCCGCATCACCTCGTGGGCCTCCTGCCGGCTCATGCCCCGCTTCGTGAGCTCGATCATCACCGACTCAGCGAGGTTCACGCCCCGGAGCATCATCAGGTTCTTCCTGATGTTCTCCTTGTTGAACTCAAGCCCATCCACCACATCGATCATCACCCTCAGGATATGATCGGCGAGCACGGATGCCTCGGGGAAGAGCACCCGTTCGGTCGAGGAGTTCGTCAGGTCGCGCTCATCCCAGAGGACGTTGTTCTGCAGGGCCGGCTCGACCGCCGAGCGCACGATCCTGGCAAGACCGCAGACCTGCTCGCTCTTGATGGGGTTTCGCTTATGCGGCATGGTGCTTGAACCCACCTGTTTCTTCCCGAACGCCTCCGCAAGTTCCCCGATCTCGGAGCGCTGCATCAGCCGGATCTCAAGCCCGATCTTGTCGAGCGTTGTCGCGACGTTTGCAAGGAACATGAAGTACTCGGCGTAGCGGTCCCGGGACACGAGCTGGTTTGAGACATCCACCGGGCGGATCCCGAGGAACTCCATCATCGTCTCCTGGATATCGATGCCGGCATCCCCGAGAGCCGCCTGGGTTCCCACCGCCCCGGTGAGGTGCCCGACGACGACGCGGGGGCGCATCTGGCGGAGACGCTCAATGTGGCGGGCGACCTCGCTTGCCCAGATAGCGAACCGGAGGCCGTATGTCGTGGGGACGCCGATCTGCCCGTGGGTGCGGCCGGCACAGACGAGGGTCCGGGTCTCGGCGCTCCGGAAGAGGAGCACACTGAGGAGTTTTGCCAGTTTCTCCTCTATGAGTGCGAGGCTGTCGCGGATCTGTAGCGCCGTTGCGGTATCCAGTATATCGTTTGATGTCGCGCCGTAGTGGATCCACCGGCCGGCATCGCCGCAGACCTCACTGAGGGCCCTGACGATCGCCATCATGTCGTGGTCGATCTCGGCCTCGATCTCCTTCGCCCGCTCAAGGCGGGCGTCCGGTGCACCGGCCGCGATGGTCTCCGCATCCTCACGGGGGATCATCCCGTGCGCCGCCTCGGCCCGCGCCAGCGCCACCTCGGCCATGACGATTGCACGAAACCGGTTCTCCTCGCCCCAGACGGCACGCATCTCCGGTGTGCCGTAGCGGTAGTCGATGGGATGGATTGCCATAGTGGAATACCTGTTTGCGCTCCCGCATAAAAAAAGGGTCGTGATGGGGGGGCATCAAGCCTCCTCACCCGTATACTGGTGCGCGCGACGGTTTGCCGCCCGGATGGGTAGTTCGGGGCACACCCTCGCCACCACCAGGAGGTGGTAGCGGCCCCTCTCTGCAAAATCTGGCGTAGTGTGGATGCTTCCGGAGAGTTCTCATGTGATCGATCAGGCCCGTATATCATGTCGTCCCCGGGCAAACCGCAGGCGATGGTCAGGCGAACATCCCGGGATACCGGGCCGGTAGTGTAGCCAGAATACTTGACTGCAGGGGTCCGGGTTTGCCGGCCGGCACCATCCGGTCAGGTTCAAAAAGGCTGGTTAGCAGCTCTCCCGATCCCCGGGATTTCGAAAGGTAATATTACCAGCTCCTGTCTAATAACCAATAATGATCTCCTGTCAGCACCGGTTCAGGAGACCCCGGCAGATCCCGGAGGGTACCATCCATGAGCGAGTATCAGGATAAATTCAGTAAAATCATCGAACTCCTTGAAGAACAGGCACCACAGGGCCTCTCCATCTCTGCGATCGCACGAGAACTCGATATTAACCGCGCTACAGTCTCCAAATACCTCGACGTACTTCAGTCAAAGGGAGATGTGACCATGCGGCACTTTGGCAGGTCGAAACTCTACACTCCGACGCAACGGATCCCGCTCTCGGAACTCTTTGATCGCCTCCCGCATGCGATCGTTATTCTGGATGCGGATCTCCACATCCTCATGATAAACACAAGTTTCGTCAGAACTCTCGGCATTCACCGGGGAAGAAATATCATCGGCGCCTCTCTCTTCGACCTGCATCTCCGTATTTTTTCGGATCCATCGATCAGGCGAAATATCGAGAGAATTCAGCAGTCCGGCACATACCTTGCTGAGATGCAACACATAGAAGATAGCACAAACCACATCTACCTCCTTGAGTTCGCCCCGATCGTCTCTCACGTGGGAAAACCGGGGATCATGGTCAGCCTTCAGGATATAACAGCATGGAAGAATGCTGAGACAGCGCTGAGGGATTCAGAGAAGAGGATAAGGACGATCTTTGAGACGGTTCCGTGTGGTATCATTCTCTTCACAGCCGACGGCAACGTGCTCAACGCCAACCGTGCATCTCTGGAGATCCTTGGTCTGAGAACCTTTCAGGATCTGATGAATGGGAATATATTCGATATCTCCTGTTACAAGGGGACTATTCTCAAACTGATCCAGCAAGGAAAGATCGCTGAGACGGAGCTTGTCTGTGACTTCGACCGGTTGCGGCGGGAGCAGCGGATCCCGAGCACTCGATCGGGTATCGCATACTTCGATATTGTTTTCACCCCGATTACCCTGGATAGCGTGAGCGTCCCGAACGAGTTTGCCATGCTCATCAAGGACGTCACGATAAAACATCTGGCCCGGAAAGAACTCGCTTTCAAAGAGATCCGGTACCGATCGTTCTTCGAGAATACCTGCAACGGTGTCCTGATATACGAACCGGTCGATGATGGATACGAGTACATATTCAAGGATATCAACCGCGCAACCGAGAACATACTTCAGATGAAGAAACAGGATCTGATCGGAAAGAAGCTCTTCGAGGTCTTCCCGGATCTCCCTGACCCGGATGTCCGCGATGCCCTCATCCGCGTCCTGAGAACTGGAAATCCCGAATTTCTGCTACCCCTTCAGTATCAGAAAGGAAAAGACTCTCCCTGGGTCTGGCATTACATATTCAAACTACCTTCCGGGGAGATCGCATCCTTCATGATCGACGTATCAGATGCCGTCTGGGAGGATACCGGGACACCCCTCCCGGCATGCAGCGCGTGTGAAAGGCACCCGCCAGATGGGGCAGGGTCAGGCATCTCTTGAAGGATAATCCAGGAAAAATGACAGCGTGGGGATGGATCGCCTCCGGGAAGACATTCTGCCTGACTCTCCCCTGTAGGGCAGTGGTGTCCCAAAAAACGACAATAACAGAGATTCCTCTGCCGTGCGATCTCCTCGCCATCAACCACCCCTCCCGGGAGAGAGGGGTTTGTAGCGGTACGGAGGTTAGAGTATACGGCGGTACCTTCTGGAACCCTGATATCCCGTCGCCGGATGGTGGGCTATGGACTGCACACGATCGCAAACCATCTATACTCCTATCCTTCCAGAGGGGGCTGGCGTGACCGCATCCGGACCCGGAAGTATGTTCCGGAGTGATTATGAAAGCAACTCTATGAATATAGTACTATCTCTCATTGGTTACCATTGCGTCGGTCCGACAACTTCTACCGGCCGGTATGGCGCGTAGCATCAGATGCAAAAAAATGCAGGGTTACATCCAATCAGGAGTTGCGCAAAATGCATTGTGGCTTAAATGTTTGTCAACGTAAATTGATTAACAAATCACATATATCAATCAATAAAGATCAGTATTTTGGGCAAACTGCGTAACCCCTACCGGTATAAAGTGGATCAAAGGAATTTAATATAGTATGAGCCCCGCATGCTCACAACACTACACAGCATTCTCTCCAACCGTCCTCTCTATTGTTCAACAATAAACGATACTTATATTCGTGGATACGATTACTATTCAAGATGTGGATAGATAATCCACGCCAAGGAGATCGGAAGAGAAACTTTGACAGGTAGGACGGCTGTGGTCCGCTGATATCACAAGTTGTCGGAACGAGATATGCGGGCCTCAGCTACCATACCAGCGTCTTCATTGGTGCTGGTGGCTTATCAAGATTTGGGTAGGCCTACCCCTGGATAGGTAGCTCCCCCGATCACCAGGAGATCAAGTAGCATGAAGACAAAAATCGGTTATTTTGCATCCCTGGAGCAGTACCGCCCTATGGATGCACTTGATCAGACCATCAGAGCAGAAAAAGTCGGGTTTGACTCGATCTGGGCAGACGACCACTTCCACCCCTGGTACCACGACAACGCGCAATCAGCACAGGCCTGGGCCTGGATGGGCGCGGCGCTCCAGGCTACCAAGGATGTGTTCATCTCGACCTGCATCACCTGCCCGATCATACGGTACAACCCGGCGATCGTAGCACAGACGTTTGCCACCCTCCGGCAGATGTACCCGGGGAGGGTCGGTGTTGCCGTCGGTGCTGGTGAAGCGATGAACGAGGTGCCGGTGACCGGCGAGTGGCCAACTGTCCCGGTGCGCCAGGATATGACCATCGAAGCGATCAAGGTTATGCGGATGCTCTGGGAGAGCGATGAACCCGTCACCTTCAAGGGTGATTACTTCACTCTCGATAAGGCGTTCATGTACACCAAGCCCGACGACATGGTTCCCCTCTACTTCAGCGGCCTCGGGCCCCGGGGTGCAAAGCTCGCTGGTATGTACGGCGATCACCTCATGACTGTCGCCGCAGCCCCCTCGACCCTCAAGAACGTCACCATCCCCAGGTTCGAGGAAGGTGCCCGCGAGGCCGGGAAAGATCCGAGCAAGATGGAGCGTGCCATGCTCATCTGGTACTCGGTCGACCCCGACTACGACAAGGCGGTCGAGGGCAACCGGTTCTGGGCAGGATGTCTCGTCCCCTCGATGTTCAAGTACAAGGTCTACGACCCGAAGGAGGTCCAGCTTCACGCAAACCTCGTCCACTGTGACACCATCAAAGAGAACTACATGTGTGCCACAGACGCCGAAGGGATGATCAAAGAGATCGAGCGGTTCAAGGAGGCGGGCATCAACCACTTCTGCCTTGGAAACTCCAGTCCGAACGTGAACTTCGGTATTGACATCTTCAAGGAGATCCTACCGGCAGTCAGGGATTGAACAGGGGCTTCTCCCCTTTCTCTGTGAGAAACATAATGGAAGACCAGAACTTCGCCCGATGTATCGAAGACGGGGCTATCGTCTCCCCGACACAGGGTACGGGCAGGCTTCCACCATGGTACTCAAACCCGGAGTGGATAGGCGTCGTCCTAGCAGATCTGGCGCCCTGGACGGACACAAAGGATGCGTTCTCCTCCCACCTTGTCAGGGTGGAAAGAGGCTGCGAAGTCCCGGACCATCTCCACGAGAGTCAGTGGGAATGGAATGTCATCCTTGCCGGGCGCGGAAGGATCCTCCTTGGCGGGAGAGAGGTGCTTTTCAAACCTGGAGATACGTTCACCACTCCGCCCGGCATCCATCATACCATCGTTGCCGATGAGGAGGATGTCGCCTTGCTGGCAATCTTTGTCCCTGGCCTTAAATAGTCGCCAGGGAAAACAGACCTCATTCTTCCCGATGCCCTGGCCCCGCACCCGGGATACCCGGATGCAGGGCCTCTTCTCCTGCCAAAACCGTACACCTCAACACTGGAGAGCCATATAATCCACCAGCCAGTCGGGTGAGCAAACCCGGATGCTCCACCGGGAGCGCCCTCATATCCACCCTTTTTTCCTGAAATAGATGAGCATAGCGATTGCGACGGCGACCATCGATGTGAGCGCTGCCGGATATCCCCAGGGGTGTGCAACTCCAGGCATATAGGTAAGAATCATGCTGTAAATCTCGGCGATGAAGGTGATCGGGATGAATATGGTGGCGATGACGGTGAGCACTTTCATGATCTCGTTCATGTGACTGCTCTGGCTTGAGAGGTAGATA
>JAAZID010000066.1 GCA_012510295.1 Methanomicrobiales archaeon
CACCCGGTCATCCTCCCGGTATCCGGCCCCCTCCGTTTCATCTCGGGGCCGCCCTGAAATCCGCCCGGCCGCAGGGGATGGTGAGCGGAAACGAATTCTTGGCAAGGGCGCCTTTGACCGCCCGGGCGGGGCACTTCAGTCGATCGGATCGCTTCCGGGCGGCAACCTCCTGGGTGGCAAAAGGGGGGAAAGGTTTTCTCTTTTCCGGGGGTATCTCCTCACTCCGGGATTCCGGAAACCTTAAGATGGCGAATCCTCAATCGATTGTATGCCGGGGGGCGTGGTGAGGTATGCGGTGTTCAGTCTGTGGTTTTGAGAATGAGGGGAGGTACTGTAACAACTGCGGTGCGCTGCTCACCGGTGGAACGGAAGCGGTCCCGGCGACGGGATCGTGGCTTGAGAGGTGCCCGGTATGCCGGACAAGACCCCTGGAAGAGACCGTAAGCCGGAGGTTTCTCGGGTTGACGTCCCGGCAGGTCTACGCATGTCCGGGTTGCGGGGCGACGTTTACCCCGGAGGGCGGTGAGGCGTTCAGGTTATCGAAGGCGGCCGATCAGTCAAACCCGATCTGGAAGACCTACGGCAACCAGACCCTGACGGGCGGCGAATGGCGGCGGATCGCGCACGGCGGCGTCTCTGACGCCCGGCAGCGGGCGCTCGATATCGAGTATGCGCTTGGAGAGATCCAGAAGGGGTCCGTCCCGGAGCTCCGGGTGGAGGCTAACGCGGTCCTCCTGAAGCGAGGTGAACGGGCGGTTGCGGTCATCCCCGGAGTCACACTCAAGGAACCGCGGTCGGTGCGGAAGACGTACGGGGGTGGCGGGGGCCCGAGCATCCGGATCGCGAAGGGCGTCTACTTCAGGACAGGAGGTTTTGCATCCCGGAGCGAGTCGCACGAGGAGATCAGGGAGATCGATTCGGGCACGCTCACGCTGACGAACCGGCGGATGGTCTTTACCGGCGCGAAACGCACGGTCAATGTCCCGCTCGGGAAGATCGTCGGTATGGAGCCCTACAGGGATGCTATCGCCATCAACCGCGACGGCAAGCAGAGGACCGAGTACTACACCGGCATCGATACCACTCGCCTGACCCTCGGCGTCGCCGGCCGGACCCATGTCGTGCCGCTCTCCGGTGTGGTCTTTATGTGCATGGTGCAGGGGCTCCTCAATAGGGAGGAGTGAGGGAGTTATCCGTATTTCTGCCGGCTGTCCGGCGATCCGGGTTGATACGACCATCTCCATATCCGGCCCCTGAACCTCCCCGCCCGGGACCGCACCACGGGATGGTTTTTGAGAGTCTCAAATAGCCGGATTCTACCCATACAGATATGGTCACTCCCGTAACAGTTTAGAAGCATACTTCGGAATCAAGAATGTAAGCACCCATTCCTTCCAATAACTCCTCTTCGCCACTAACTTCTCAAATGCTTCTGCGATCCTGGCCATCAGGTGCTCACGACCGGCGATGAACGTCGCTGCTACCTCTCGTTTGATCGTCCGCCATACCTGCTCAATGGGGCTCTAATCTGGGCGAGGATGAAGGTGGAGGTGGAGGTGGAGGCCGGGACCAGGACGGTGGTCCTGACGTTTGCACCTTTGCGACAGGTTTCGGACATCTTTGCACCACCTGTCGCAAAGATAAAACGGCTCAGAACAGCGCCAGTTCTACCAATAGCTGTACAGATAGAGAGAAGCGTCTCTCTCTAAGTACTAATTTACACCAGAACACCCACACAGTCAACGGCACCGGCTCGGGGGTGAGTAAGTCTCTCTGTCTGTGTGTGAAAACCGAAATGGTGCAAACGATCTTTTGATACAGCCATTACGGGCCGGAACCACCGATCAAG
>JAAZID010000012.1 GCA_012510295.1 Methanomicrobiales archaeon
CTTCTCCATAGGTTCCCGGCGGGTCCGGGCCGATATCGATGATGCAAGCCCCATCGAGATCATCCACCGGGGCGGGGGGGAGGCGGATCTCATCATCGGCGGTGAGCGGGTCTCTGGCCGGCTCGAGCCTGCGGCGCTCCACTGCCCCCGCCAGGCCTACATCACGGTCAGCGGAGCCTGTATCTTTCATTGCCGCTACTGTTCGGTCCCCGGCCTTCCGGGACGGCGAAAGACGGTAGATGAGATCGTGGATATGGTCGCGGGCGTGGCTGACCGGATCGATGTCATATCGATCACGAGCGGTGTCGCGACTTCAGTCGAGGAGGAAGAAGCCTACGTCCTCGATGTTTTAGAGGTGCTCCGGCCGTTCTCCCTCCCCATCGGTGTCTCGATCTACCCGGTGCCCGGGACTCCGGCGCGACTCCACGCCCTCGGTGTCGCCGAAGTGAAGTTCAACATCGAAGCGGCGACGCCGGCACTCTTCTCTACAATGTGCCCCGGTCTCTCGTGGGAGGGGGTATGGGAGGCGCTCCGCGATTCTGTGGCGCTTTTCGGGCGGGGGCGCGTCTACTCAAACGTCATCGCCGGCCTCGGGGAGACCGATGAAGAACTGGAGCAAATCATCGAAGATCTTGCCCGGATCGGCGTCATCGCCGTCCTCCGCCCGCTCACACCGGCAGGATCTCTCGCTGATCGGTCCCGGCCGTCTGCCGATCGCCTGCTCCGGCTCTACAAGATCCACGAGCGGATCCTCAACGAGGCCGGGCTTGACCCCGGTCGGGCACTGACGATGTGCGCCGCCTGCACGGGCTGTGACCTCGTGCCCGGGAGGGATGCATGAGGGGAATCGAAGCGTTGGCGCTCGCCCTCCGGCGGTCGGCGGACTGCTGGTATGCCGTCCCTGGCTACCCGGTCTCCGAACTCGCCGCCGCAACCGGAGCTCTCCTCACTACGAACGAGAAGGTGGCGCTCGAGTACGCCCTCGGCGACTCGCTCGCCGGCCGCCGGGCCGCTGTCATCGTCAAGCACGTGGGCCTCAATGCCTGTGCCGATCCGCTGGTGCATGCTACCGCGCAGGGACTCCGCGCCGGTGTCGTCGTGGTCGTCGGTGATGATGTGCGTCCGGTAGGATCGGACGTTACAGGGGACTCCCGCTACTACGGGGAGGTTGCACAGGTTCCGGTGCTGGAGCCGTATGGCGAAGTGATCGCGCCAGCGATCGAGGCGGCGTTTGAGGCCTCGGAGACCTTCTCCCGCGTGGCAATCGTCAGGGTCACCCCTGACCTCCTGGATGCGGATGTCCCGGAGATCCACGCTCCCCGGAGCGACCGGAGAGGGAATCTCGTGGACCCCGGGCTCACGATGGCCGGGCGGGCGCAGGTGAGCGATCAGGGGACCCGGGCGATGTTTGCCTGGTCACGGTCCTCGCCCCTCAACCGGATATCCGGCGGCACGGTCGGGGCTGGTCCCGTGAAGGAGGTATCGTCCCGTGCGGTCACGGTCTATCCGCCGCCAGCCAGCCCTGATTTGCTTGCGGATACCCGGGAGATCGGTCGCCCCTTCCTCGCTGAGCACCGGTACATCACCCCCCCGGAGGTCGCCGGAGAGCCCGAGCGGTTCTCTTCCCGGGGCTACTCCCGGACATTCTGCCGGGATTGTCCCTTCCACCCGGCCTTCGCCATCCTGCGCGATCGGGGTATGCAGGCCATATGCGATGCCGGGTGCACCATCCTTGCGATGAACCCGCCCTACCGCATCGGCATCGCTACCTA
>JAAZID010000067.1 GCA_012510295.1 Methanomicrobiales archaeon
GATCGGAACATCGGCGAGCTGGGCGCCGGGGAGCATCTTCACGAGCGCCGGGACGTTTGCGAGCGTCGGTGTCCTTATACGGGCGCGGGCGAGGTGTTTGGTGCCGTTGCCGAGCAGGTAGTGGACGACCTCTCCCCGTGGCTGCTCCACGCGGGAGAAGTACTCGCCGTCCGGTGTTCCCCGCACCTTCACGTCGATCGGGCCTTCGGGCATCCCCTCGATCGCCCTCCTGATGATGTCGATCGAGGAGTAGAGTTCACGGACGCGGACGGCGCACCGGGCGTAGCAGTCCCCGGCGGTCTCGACGACCGCTTTGTACCCCAGTTCGCCGTAGGCCGCATACCCGGTCTCGCGCTGGTCGCTTGCGACCCCGCTCCCCCTGAGGGTCGGGCCTGCAGATCCGAGGGCGTAGGCCTCTTCCTTTGATATGACCCCGAGTCCCTTGAGGCGGTACTTCACCGTCTCGTCGTTTAAGAAGACGTTGCCGAGATCCCGGCACTCCTCCTCAAAGATATCGAGGTCGCGGTGCATCTTATCGAGCATCTCCTGCCCGATATCGCGCCGGACCCCGCCGACCTTGCAGGTGCTCTGGATGATCCGCCCGCCGGTTGTGTCCTCAGAGACATCGAGCACCCTCTCCCGGAGCTGCCATGACCGCATGAAGAGGTTCTCAAAGCCCATCCCATCCGCAAACAGGCCGAGCCAGAGGAGGTGAGAGTGGAGGCGCGAGTACTCCGACCAGATCGTCCGGAGGTACCTTGAGCGGTCGGGAACCTCGATCCCCATGATATGTTCTATCCCCTGGCAGTAGCAGAGCGCGTGCATGAAACTGCATATCCCGCATATCCGCTCGGCTACGTAGACGTACTCGGGGTACTCGCGTTTCTGCACGAGCTGCTCAAGCCCCCGGTGGATGTAGCCGATGGAAGGGACTGCATCCACAACGAGCTCATCCTCAAGGACGAGGTCGATATGGATGGGCTCCGGTAGCACCGGATGTTGCGGCCCAAACGGCACGACTATACGTTCTGGCACGGGTCATCACCTCCACTTCTCGTTATACTGAGCGGGTACTTCTCCGCGGTCCTGTAGAACGTTCCCTTGAAGTCGATGTTTATGTCGGTCACCGTGATCCCGAAGAGGTCGTGGAGCTCGTTTTCGTAGACGAACGCTCCCCAGTAGACTCCGGATATGCTCGGGATCTCCACACCGGGCCCGACCGTCAGGCGGAGGTTTACAAGCTCGTAGTCCTTGTCGAACGTGTAGTTGATCTCGTACACATCATCCATACCCGTGCACCCGATCTGGACGATGCGGTAACCGCCGGCATTGAGCGCTTCGACCTCGCGCAGGAGATCTCCCGGCGCGATCTTTCTGGTAGTCTGCTCTTTAATAACACTCATGTAGTCTCACCTACCCCTTCCACACGCCGTGCTTCTTCTTTCGCATTCGTTGCTCCCCCCATCTTCTCCCGTTTCTCTTCGAGGATGCCGAGCGCCGTAACGACCCCGTCGATGATCTGCTCCGGCCGGGCCGCGCATCCCGGGACATAGACATCGACCGGGATAACCCTGTCGATACCGCCGACGATGTTGTAGCACTCCCGGAATATACCGCCGGTTGCGGCGCACGCGCCTATAGCTATGACCACCTTTGGCTCGGGCATCTGCTCGTAGAGGTTCTTTACCACCTCCCGGTTCTTCTCGTTGACACCGCCGGTGATCAGCAGGAGATCCGCATGCTTCGGGTTACCGGTGTTGATGATGCCAAACCGCTCTACATCGTAGAACGGGGTGAGGCATGCGAGCACCTCGATGTCACACCCGTTGCAGCTGGATGCATCGTAGTGGAGAAGCCAGGGTGATCGCTTCAGAAATGCCATAGTACTCATGCACCTCCAAGCATCATATAGGAGAGGATCGCCAGGTTCGCGATCCCCAGTGCCGCCGCGAACCACCCGCTCTTCAGGGCTGCCTGCCATCGGACCCGTGCGGTGACGTTATCGATGAAGACCTCGATTGCGTAGGTGACTGCGACCGCAATGACCCCTATTACGGGGTTCCAGGCGAAGAAGAGGAAGACCAGGCCCAGGAGGAAGATGTTCTCATACCAGTGGGCGATCTCGATCTGACCGAGGGTTGAGCCCGAGAACTCCGTCGTGACCCCCTTGACGACCTCCTGGTGCGCATGGTGCGACGTCGCTATATCGAACGGGGACTTCCTGAGCTTGATCGTCAGTATGACGAGGAGGCCCAGGAAGACGCCGGGGAGGTAGACGATCGCCGGCACGGCCGATGTGGCGATATCGCTGACGTAGAAGCTCCCGCTGACCATGTAGAGCCCGACGGCCGCGAGGATGATCATCGGCTCGTAGGCCATCACCTGGATCAGTTCACGCTCGGCCCCTATGTGGCTGTAGGGCGAGTGGGCCGAGTAGGCCCCGAGCACCAGAAAGACGTGGGCGAGCGTGAAGGCGAATATGATCAACAGCAGATCCCCTCCTGCGAAGAAGAGGGCGCCTGAGAGGGTGATGAAGGCCAGGTAGGCGAGGACGTAGAAGTTCTGCGCTGTGGCTACGACGACATCCTCCTTCTCGAAGAGCTTGCCGACATCGTAGAAGGGCTGTAAGATCGGTGGTCCGACCCTCCCCTGCATCCGTGCGGTGAGCTTCCGGTCGATCCCGGCTATGAGCCCGCCTGCCAGGGGTGCGAGTATGAGGAAGAGGA
>JAAZID010000068.1 GCA_012510295.1 Methanomicrobiales archaeon
GCTCTACCGCGACCCGGGCGAGATCTTTTCGTACACCCGATCCCTCATCGACGGGGCAGAGCCCGATGGAAGCACCACGAACGACTCAGGCGCACTCCACCAGGTCTACCGGGTCACGGATGATGATGCGCTCGCGCACCTCGAAGACCTCTTCGCCGCTGTGCCGGAGACATACATCGCAGACGGTCACCACCGGGCTAAGTCGGCGGTGAACGTGGCCGAGCGCCGGAAGAACGAAGAAAGGTTCACCGAAGAGGCCGGGAAGTTCATGGTGGTCCTCTTCGCCCACGACCGGGTCCGCATCCACGGCTACAGCCGGCTTGTCGCGGACCTCGGCAACTACACCCTCCCGGGGTTCATCGGTGCGCTCCTCAGGGCCGGCTGGAACGTCCGGCCCTACGGCGATATCGATACCTCCGGCTACCGGGTTCCGCCGCTCGCGACCGCCGATGAACCGATGCACATCATGCATATCTACCTTGAAAAGACCTGGTACGAGGTCTCCCGGCCGGTCGCAGATCCAACCGACCTCGTCGGATCACTGGACGTCTCGGTGCTCCAGAAGGAGATCCTCGAAGGAATGCTCGGCATCACCGACCCCAGGGGGGACACAAGGCTCCACTACATGGGCGGGGCAAAACCGCTCTCCGGGCTTGAGCGCCTCGTGGACTCCGGCGAGTACGCCCTCGCCATAGCCATGCAACCGGTGGCGGTCGATACGGTGCTCGCGATAGCGGATGAGGACGGCGTCATGCCCCCGAAGTCTACCTGGTTTGAGCCAAAACTCCTCTCAGGGCTTGTCGTCCACACGATCGACTGAAGATCATATCACCATCTTTAACTTTTTCCGGCCCTGATCAACTCTTATGATCACGATTGCTCTTCCCAAGGGAAGCCTTGAGGCGCAGACGTTCCAGCTCTTCAAGGAAGCGGATCTCGAGGTCAGGCGGACCGACCGCGACTACAACCCCCGCATCAACGACCCCCGGATCGGGAAGGTGAAGATCCTCCGGCCGCAGGAGATCCCGCTCTACGTCCAGATGGGCTACTTCGACATCGGTATATCGGGGCTTGACTGGGTGCAGGAGAGCGGCGCCGATGTCGCTGAGGTCGCGAATCTCTCCTACAGTAAGACCGGCGACGGGAACGTGAAGATCGTGGTCGCGGTCCACCGCGACGAACCGATCGATGACGTCACCGCCATCCGGCCGGGAAGCCGGGTGACGACCGAGTACCCCCGGATCACGGAGCGGTTCTTTAGCGAGATCGGGGTTCCCGTCAGGCTCTTCGCCTCCTACGGGGCATCGGAGGCGAAGGTTCCCGACCTCATGGACGTGGTCGTCGACCTCACCGAGACCGGGAGCACGCTCAAGAGGAACGGCCTGAAGATCATAGGGCAGATAATGGAGTCGCACACGGCGCTCCTCGCAAACCACGAGTCGCTCCGGGATCCGGAGAAGCGAAAGGCGATCGAGGAGATAACAACGCTCCTCCTCGGCGTTATCGAGGCGCGTCACCAGGCGCTCCTGACGATGAACGTGCCGGCGGCGGCACTCGACCGGGTCATCGAGGTACTCCCGGCGATGAAGAAGCCTACCGTCAGCAGGCTGCATGGCATCGACTATTTCAGCATACAGACGGTGGTGCAGAAGGGGATCGTCAACGGTCTCATCCCCCACCTGAAGGACGCGGGGGCCGAGGATATCCTTGAGATCCCGATAGCAAAAATTGTGCGGTGAGGGAGGGTGCCCTCACAGGCGCCGGGTGTACTCCTCTGAGCAGGCGTAGCAGACGAGTTTCCCGTCCTCGACCCTGACCCGGGATTCGGCGGTCATCTCGCCGCACTTCGCGCACGGCACCGACCGGAATATCCGGGCACGCTCCGGTATCCCGGTGTCGACGTCCTGGATGGAGAAGAGGGTCTCGGCCGGGATATCGAGGATCGCCTCGACTATCCGCTCTGTCCGCCTGCGGTACTCGGCAAACTCCTCGTCGGAGGCCTCGCCCTGCATCA
>JAAZID010000069.1 GCA_012510295.1 Methanomicrobiales archaeon
CGAAGATGTAGACCGGTCTCTGCATGCCGTTGATCCTGCAGTCAACGATGTACTTCCCATCCGGGTCATGCTCGGGGTCGTGCCAGTCAAAACCCCTGCGCCCCTCCGGAACAGTCTCCTCAATGAGCGCATGGAGATCCTCTATGAACGTTGAATAGACCCGCGTCCTCGATAGATACGTGAGATCCGATATGTTGATCAGCGCCTGGACGAAGTTCCAGAGGGCATCCCCAAACTGGTCACCAACAATACGGATGGTAAGCTCACCATGATTGTCCTCCAGCCCAAACCGGGATAGCACGCTCGTAATCACCTTCTGGCGGGTTCCGCGCTCTAACTCCCTTGCCTCAATCGAGTAGGTCAGGTGCATGAGAGTATGCCCCTCGTCTGTCAGTATCCAGGTATCATCCACGAATTTCAGGATGATTGCAAGGTTATCTCCATCGTCAAAGACAAACGGCGTGAAGACCCGGTACCGGTCAATGCCCTCCTGACGGAGATTTATCTGGTTGCAGACCGTTGCCCGGAACTTCTCCTCGATCGCCTCGATTGTCATTCTCATACTCACCAGCCCGTAAGAAACGCCTTATCCGCAGATAAACCTGCAAATCCACAAACTTTCGAGCATACACTCGAGCGCTCCGTGATGTTCTGAGTACCGGTCCGTTTGTTCCGCATACCCGTCCTCATCCCAGTCTGCAATCTGGTAACGCTCTGTTGCAGTATGAATGTGGAAACCATAAAACTTCTCCTGCTCGATCTTATTTGTATGTTCATGGCTCTTTCCATTATACCGACGTAGTCGGAACACCTGGTTTGTGTTTGGAATGACATAGCCAAGGATCACGGAAAAGTCCAGGGGGTTGAACTTACTTTGTCTGAATATTATCCTGAAACGGGATTGATCTGCACCAGCTATGTTGATCTCGAATTCTTTATGCCCTCTCTTTTCTTTTAGGCGGATTTTTTTGTGGAAATCCCTCGGTACTTGCTTGACCTCCTTAAGTAATGCATCAATTTCATCATCAGTTAGCTGCAGACCCACCCAGGAGACCTCCACTGGATTATTATCGTATTCCGCTAGTTTTAAAATCGTCAAAGATAAAGATAACAGTTCCTATAACTCCCTCATGAACGCTTGAGCGTATTTCTGCGGGAAGGCGTGTCCGGGTAGCCATACTCATAAAGAACCAGTGCAGGGCGTAAGTCTGGTTACGGCGAGACCCAGAGGGGGATGGTATCAGGGCGGCCGGCCTCCCACACAGAGAACTCCTCGGCGCCCCTGATCACATGGGCCGGCAGAGGCACTTCAGCAGCCAGATCCCCATCTCCAGGCGGCACTACCACCCCTCCCGCCGGGCTGGAACATCACAGCCCCACAAACTCGCCGCGGGCCATGATCTCCACGACCTCATCCGCGAGCCGCTGCTTCCTCACCATCTCAACGATCCTCGCGAGCACAATCATCAAGCGACTCTCCCGGGCGCCGGAGATCCTGGATCTGGTTATAGGTCTCCTTTGATACCGGAATATTCCCTCCGGCAGGCATTGAACCACCTCCTGCACTGACATGCTTTCCCCCCCCATCCCTCAGAGAAGCGACCCGAGCACACGGGGAAGATCCTCCTTCGCCGTGACCACCGCCGCGGACTCCTCGAGCATCAGGTTGACCCGCTCGTGGTGGCCGGCGATCCGGAAATCCGTCCTGAGGGCGACGACCCGCTTCCCGAGAGCGTAGGCGTACCCCATCTCCCAGGATGTCCCCGAATCTGCATCAGCGCCATCGATGACCGCCACAACGATATCGGCATCCTGGAGCGCCTGGATGTGCTGCGCAAATATAGCCGCATGCTCATCGCAGCCCCGGGTGTTGCTCGTGTCCCCCACGTCCTGGGGCAGGTAGACGTCGAAGAGGTGCTCTTCGAGGAGGTCGTGGAGGGTGAGGTTGTAAGCTCTCTCTCCCTCTGAGAAGAGCGGGCCGGCGAGGTAGACGCGGTACCGGGCGAAATCCTTCACGTCGACCGCGGGGATCTCCGGGAACCGGGCGAGGAATGCCCCGCGTCCGGGCTCCTTCTCGGGCGAGTAATACGTCATATTCACC
>JAAZID010000070.1 GCA_012510295.1 Methanomicrobiales archaeon
GAACCGGGCTCTTCCGGATGCTTGAGCGCTACGCCCGGAGAGTCCGCGCCAATGGGAACCGGCTCATTCTCGCTGAGGTCAACCCGGCGCTCCTCGCCGGCCTCAGCGGGACCGGGGTGACGGAGGCCATCGATCCTGGAAATATCTTCATCGCGACACCTATCATCGGCGAATCGATCTTCGAGGCGATCCGGGCGGCCGGCAGGTGAGGTCATATCCGGAAAAACTCTTTCTGCCAGGACGATCCAATATCCCATGAGTAGATATGGTTGGCGAAGACCTCCCTCCCCCGGTCCGCATCGTGATCATCGGAGCAGCGGTCGTCATCGTCCTCGCAGGGATCAAGGCAGCCACGTCGATCCTCGGCCCGTTCCTCATCGCAGTCTTCTTCGCCATGATCACCGCACCCGCCATGGCGTGGCTGAGGCGCCGGGGGGTGCCGCCGGTCATCGCTGCAGGAACGGTAGTAGCGGGGCTCATCGGGATCCTCGTCGCGACAGCCCTCTTCCTCTGGGCAGCCTTTACACAGTTCCTCCGCTCCCTGCCCCAGTACCTGACGGCGCTTGAAGAACAGACAGCAGGGTACGGGATCAGCCCTGAAGATTTCCAGATCTGGGACTACATCGACCCGGGAACGGTCATCCAGCAGGCCGCCGGGATCGCGCGGGACGTCGGGAACATAGCCCTCGACGCCTTCCTCGTCGCGATAGCCATCGCGTTCCTCCTCCTCGAAGCGCCCCGTCTCGCGGCCGGCCTCAAGAAGCATTTCGGGGCAGAGAACACCCTTTACAAGCACTTCTCACAATCCGGTCGGATCCTCATCGACTACGTGATCGTCAGGACCAAGGTGAACCTGGTCACCGGGACCGGGACTGGAATCTTCCTCTACATCTTCGGTATCGAGTTTGCAGCGCTCTGGGGGTTCGTCGCTTTCGTGCTCAGCTACGTCCCCTACATCGGCCTCGTCGTCGCCGCAATCCCGCCCACGCTCCTCGCCCTGGTCAGCTTCGGGCCGGCGGGCGCGATCACCGTCATCATCGCCATCGCCCTCATCGACGCCGCCGCCGAGAACCTGGTCTTCCCCAAGATCGCAAGCCAGGGGCTCAACCTCTCGCCGTTCGTCATCCTCTTCTCGGTCCTGTTCTGGGCGCTCATACTCGGGGCGGTCGGGGTCTTCCTCGCCATCCCCCTGACGATCGCGGTGAAACTCTTCCTCGAGAGCTGGGAAGAGACGCGGTGGATCGGGGAGATGATGAACGCAAGAGACCGGGAAGAATAGGTCGGCGTACCGGGGAGTTCCTTTTTCACCCCCGGCGACTCATCCATAATCAGGCAGATGCACCACCATAAAGATATCATATTTGAAAAACCCGTGCCAGAAGAGATCCGGCGACTCGGACTCCTCCCGGCGGACCTGCACTTCCATACCCGCTACTCCGATTCCATCACCCGCGTACGCGACGCACTGAAGCTTGCGGCACGGCAGGGGATCGGGATCGCGATCACCGATCACAACGCGATCGGCGGGGTGCTTGAGGCCGACCGGTGGAAGACCCGCGTCCCCCTCATCCCGGGTATCGAGGTCAGCGCAAACGACGGCCCGCACATCCTCCTCTACTTCCCTGCGGTCTCCGACCTCATCGCCTTCTACAAAACCCATATCGAGAAGAACCGGCGGGCCGCCCCCTACACCGCGATCCATCTCGATACCACCGATATACTCGATGCGAGCGAGGGCTATCCCTGTGTCAGGGTCGAAGCGCACCCCTGCGGCTACGCATTCCTGAACCGGGGGGTCCATCGGTGTGTCGCCCGGGACTGCACCAGAGGAGAAATCTTCTCCCGCCTTGATGCGCTCGAAGTCATCTGTGGCGGGATGGCCCGGTCACACAACCAGAAGGCGGCTGAACTCGCCACCGCCCACGGCCTCGGCCGGACCGGCGGGACCGACGGCCACCTCCTCCACGAGCTCGGCGGGGTCGTCACCTGCGCTGAGGCCGATACCGTAGAAGAGTTTCTGGAAGCGATCCGAAGAAGAGAGACAATCATCATCGGCCGCGAACGGCCTTTCATCGAGAAAGCGGTGATGGGGACCGCGGTCCTCCCGCACCATATCCCCTACGCCGTCCCGATCCTCCAGGCGCGCTGGGAGCAGAGCCTCCCCGGGATCAGGAAGCGGGTCAAAAACCCCCTCTCAACCAAGCGGTGAGAAAAGCCGGGAGATCGACTCCTTCATCCGGATCCAGCGGGGTCGTGCCTGGTACCCCTCAAGCGTGATCTCGGTCGAGGTGGCGAGATCCCCCTCGAAGGCCTGCGCAAGCTCACTCCCCACCGCCGCATCGTAGAAGAAAGCGTTCGCCTCAAAGTTCAGCCGGAAGCTCCGCACATCCCAGTTCGCGCTCCCGACCGAGCCCGCCTTCCCATCGACGACGATAGTCTTCGCGTGGAGAAACCCGTCGTCGTATGTGTAGGCCCGCACCCCGGCATCAAGGAGGTCGCCGATGAACGAGAGGCTCGCCCAGTAGACGAACGGGTGGTCGGGCTTACAGGGGATCATGACCCGGACATCGACACCGGAGAGC
>JAAZID010000013.1 GCA_012510295.1 Methanomicrobiales archaeon
AAGGCGCGTCTTGGTCTGCCCTTCAAACTGTGGTTCTGCAACCCGGGTGCTGATGACGGATATGAGTCCTTCGCGTGCATCTTCGCCCCGGATCTGGATATCGTTGCTCTTGAAGTGGGTGCTCCTGCGGGCAGAGGCGTTGATCGCCCGGGTGATGGCGCTCCGGAACCCCTCAAGGTGGGTGCCGCCCTCCCGGGTGTTCACGCTGTTGACGTAGGTGTAGATCGTCTCTGCGTATGAGTTGTTGTACTGCAGGGCCACCTCGACCTCGACCAGACTCTCAGGGTCGCTCCTCTGGAAATAGATCACGTCGTCGTGGAGCGGCTCCTTCCCTTCACCGATATGGGTGACAAACTCCCTGATGCCTCCTTCGAAGCAGTAGGTGACCACATCGCCGGTGCGCTCGTCCCTGAGGGCGATCGTAAGACCGCTGTTGAGGTAGGCGAGCTCGCGGAGCCTGTGGTCCAGCATATCGTAATCGAAGTTGACGGTCTCGAATATCGACCGGTCGGGCTGGAACGCTATCCGGGTTCCCTGGAGGCGCTCGTAGTCCAGCGGGTGTCCAGATTCTGTGCCGTAGCGCTCCTCATACCGGATCTCCATCTCGTGCTCGGTCTCCGGCCGCCCCGAGAGCGGCTTAGACACCTGACCCTGCCGGAACTGCATATCGTAGATGTAGCCGTCGCGGAAGACCGTCGCATCGAGCCAGCTTGCGAGAGCGTTGACCACCGAGACACCGACACCGTGCAGGCCGCCGGAGACCTGGTACGTGGATTTATCGAATTTTCCGCCGGCGTGGAGCACGGTGAGGACGATCTCAAGGGCGCTCTTGCCGTATTGGGGCATGGTACCAGTCGGGATACCACGTCCGTTATCTTCTATTGTGATTGAGCCGTCCCGGTTGATGGTCACCAGTATCAGGTCACAGAACCCGGCGAGAGCCTCGTCAACGGAGTTGTCCACAACCTCATAGACCAGATGGTGCAATCCCCGGGCTTCTGTGCTGCCGATGTACATGGCGGGACGCTCACGTACGGGTCGTAGACCCTCAAGTACCGTGATGTGGGAAGCATCGTAGGTATCAGCCATTTATGACCTCCGCTAAACAAGCGGCGTCCTGAATCGCAGCAAAATTCACACTATATATTGGTTGTATAAGCACTTATAGTGTATGGCCCTGACGGATCTCCCCGTTCCGGTCGCCGCCGGCGACGCAAGGCGCAATTTCATCATTTCCCGGAGACGCCGGAGTGAGTCGATATATGCCGGGATGCGCGGGGGAGAGGGAGGGAGTGGGGGTGTCCTTCAGGCAGCTCCGGCTACTACCATGCGCGGGTCACCAGGATTATGAACGGGGGGACTCTATCAGTCGTATTTTCCGGAGTCAGGGTCTGGTATACCGAAGTGCGTATCGAGTGCGATCCCGATCTGGTTGAGGATCCTGCGGGCACCCGCCGCATCCTCCTGATCCATGATGCCCGGCTGGTGCCAGATCACCATCTTGCGGAGGCGCTCGACGAGTTTTTCGATCTCGGTTCCCCGGAACTGTTCTGGAACAGTGAGTTCGGTGAGGTGGTCGGCAGCGCCGTAGAAGGCTTTCTCCGGAGGCAGGCCGAAATGCCGCGATAGTAGCATTAAGTTGATGACAAAACCCCTGCCAAATTCGCTCCTTTTAGGCATAGCTACCCTTGTTCACCCCGGGAAGATAAGAACGATCCGTTTCTTCCCAGGCGCCTGATCACTTCTCCATCGTAAGGCGCTATCAGGCCACCAGGTTCTGTGTCAGGCGCTACACTTCGCCCTTGATTGCGGCTCGATACTGCCGGCAGCCCTCCCATGCGCAATAGCCGGATCGTGAAGGCGCTCTGGCTACTTCGAAGCACCCTGACCCCTGCGCACAACCGGTGATCTCATCCTGCCAGGGGACTACAATCTTCAAAATATTCAGCCTTTGAGGATGTGGCGCATTTTAGACGCAAACAATACCCCCATGCTACGGATCAGGGCGGGTTTCAGGACGAGCTTCCTGAGCAGTGCATCCGGCCGGTCCATATCGCCGTGCTCCACGATCGTCTCGATGATCTCGGGGTCATTTAAGGCCCGGCAGAGCCGGTCGATATCCTCCGGCGTCATCTTCTGTCGTATCCGGAGTGCTCTCAGTCCGATATCGAGTTCTCTCCCGAAGTCTTCCTTCCACCGGCGCTCGTAGTCCCGGAGGGCATCGTCATCGAAGATCCCGCGTGTAGAGCAGGCCGCCGCGACCTCGGCCGCGTGCTTCGCCGACCGAACCCCGGTGTAGATACCACCGCCTGATGTGGGTTTGGGAAAGCCGGCTGCATCACCGACAAAGAGCGTGCGGTGACCATACGTCTGAGGCATGACACCGAGCGGGATGACGCCGCTGACGAGGTGGATGCAGTCTCCGCCGTAGCGTGTGATGAACCGGTCGAAGTGGTCTTTTGCGCGTTCCCGTGCACAGAGACCGATACGTGCCCGGGTCGCCGAGACCGGTATCACCCACCCGAAGAAGTCGGGTGAGGCGTTCGGGTGCAGTTCCACGTAACGCGGGTCCACACGGTACGGCACCTCGGCCTGCACCCCGCCGAGGTAGATCGTCGGCCGCTGGAGGCCGAGCATCCGGGCGACAGAGCTCCGTGCCCCGTCTGCGGCTATGACGAGCCGGAAGGAGAACTCTTCGCGTCCCCGGACACCCCTGGTCAGGAGGGAGGAGCCCCGTATGCCTGATACGCTGGTCTTCAAGAGAAACTCAGCCCCGGCATCCGCCGCTCTCTCTGCCATATCGCGGTCGAGGTGGGTCCGGTCCACGATATAGGCCTTCGGGGTCCGGGCATCGAAGAGGAGCTCACCCCCGAGACCGGAGACCATACGGGCGCCGCTCACCTCGTTCTGGATCGATGCTCTGGAGACGTTGCACTCCTCAAACGCGGACGTGGAGAGGAGCCCTGCGCACTGTACCGGGTAGCCGATCGTCCCGTGCTCCTCGATACAGAGGGTTGAGAGCCCCTTTTCCGCACATGCCCGGGCGGCGGCACTCCCCGAGGGGCCTGCACCCACAACGATAACATCCCACGTCAGATTACCATGCCTCACAGAGATAGGGGTTTTGGCTATATCGAGAGAAGATCAGCCAGAGCCTCTGTTTGCTGATTAATAATGGGTTACAACAAGTATATAGAGAGGCGTCACGCTCTGCCGACCACCAGTAGCGTGACCTCTCTATGATAGGTACCTGGCCACGAAGCGACCGGCTTCCCGGCCGATGAGTGCGAGGAAGATCATGGTCAGCACGATCATCAGGGAGAGGAAGAGCGCGACCGTTTCATTGAGGGTGAGCGCGAGCGCACCGGCGATGGGGGCCATAACGTCAGGAAGTGTGACAACCCCTATGGATGCGATCACCCATATTGCCACAAAAATGAGGTAAATTGAGATCTTCCTCATGGATCTACTCTTGGTAGTATTCGTCCTCGGGGGCTCTCTCCTGTCGTTCCGACTCGACCTTCCTGGTGAAGTCGGCAGCCCACCGCTCTATCTCCCCGGAGAAGAGCCTTCCGGTCCGGAAGAGGACAAATACTGCCCATATGACCAGTATGACCAGTATGATACCTGCGAGGACCGGGATGATCCCTGCAATGAACGGCAGGAAGAACAGGAACGCGATGACGGCGAGGAGCACGTACGCGATACCCCGGAACGCCCGGCGGTACCGCCCTACCTTCTCGTCGGGTGTGTCTGCTTTGGAATACGCCGCGGCAGCATAGCCTGCGAGTGCATCGGTGACATCAAGAACTTCTTTGAATATGCCGATGAATATGAATATGAGTGCGATGAGGATTATACCGGAGATCAGGCTCTTGAGGCCTATCAGGCCAAATATGAACGGATCCCCGAGCATACCTGCAAGAGGCTGGAATATGAGCACACCAAAGAGCCATATGAGGAAGGCAATAGCAACCCCAACGATAATCTTTGGAATGCTGTCGTACATCTCTCGCCGGGATTCGGCAAGTAACTCTTCGCGATTTACCACAAAAATCACCTTGTTCGACTCCTGACTATGGTGAATCACCTATATAAAGGTTACCTGAGATATAGGGCTCTGTCAGGGCTTCTATGGGGAATTGGCCTCTCTTCATAGGTTGAAACATAGTATATCGTTGAGACAAAATCCGAATTAATTCTCCATATCTGGAGCTCCTATCCGTGATCTCTCACAATCCCACGTTTGGCGAGGATCCCGGAGAGTGGCAGAGCCATCTCTGCGCTGGCGAACAGGGTGCGTGTGCCCGGGGCCGCCGCTCCATAGATGCGTATTTGATGGATCATGCCCCAGGTAGTACGAAATGCCTGATACACGGGAATTTAAGTGGAAACAGTGCCTGGTCGTGCGTGCCGATGTCAGGATGTCCTGCGGCAAAAAGTGTGCGCAGGCCGCTCACGCCGCAATCGGGGCCTATGAGAAGGCCGACAGGATCACCAGGAAGGCCTGGTTCGATGAAGGGCAGAAGAAGGTAGTCCTGAAGGTACAGGGCGAGCGGGCGCTCTATGAGCTCAAGACGATCGCCGAGCAGGCGGGCATACCGGCATCGATCATACAGGATGCCGGTATGACCGAGATACCGCCGGGGACGGTGACGGCGCTCGGTCTCGGCCCCGCCCGCACCGAGGATCTCGACCGGATCACCGGGGATCTCTCGCTTCTATGATGCCGACACCCTACCCCCTGGAGGAGGAGCTCGGGATGCGCTACTACGCATCCGATACTCCGGGAATCGGAGGGAGGCTCCGCTCAAGCCCTGAGGACTTCATCGTCGAGGAGATACCGCTCCCGTTCAGCGAGGTAGATGATGGCCCGTACCTGATCTGCCGGCTCAAAAAGACAAACTGGGAGCTCCAGCGGGCGGTCAGGGAGATTGCAAAACAGCTCGGTATCAGCCACCGGCGGATCGCCTGGGCCGGGACCAAGGATAAGAACGCGGTGACCACCCAGTTCATATCGATATACGGCCTTGTGCCTGAAGCGGTCGGGCAGGTGCGCCTCAGGGATATCTCACTTGAGGTCGTCGGGCGGTCGCATCAGCCGCTCACCCTCGGGGGTCTTGCCGGCAACCGGTTCGATATCGCCATCCGCGACTGTATCAGGGAGGATCTCGCCGCGCGGGTGCAGGAGGTCACAGTGGCGGCGGCTGCCGGTATACCGAACTACTACGGGCTGCAACGGTTCGGCGTTGTCCGGCCGATCACCCATACCGTCGGCGAGGAGATCCTGAAGGGCGATTATGAGGCGGCCGTGGTCGCCTACATCGGCCGGGCATTCCCGCTGGAGACGGAGGCGGCACAGGCTGCGAGGACGCACTTCGCAGAGACCCGCAATGCCCGGGCCGCGCTTGCCGCTCTCCCGGTCCAGATGACCTACGAGCGGGCGATGGCAAACCACCTCGTCGCAAACCCGGGGGACTACGCCGGCGCGCTCCGGGCACTCCCGCCAAAACTCCTCTCGCTCCTGGTGAGCGCGTTCCAGTCGTATCTCTTCAACCGCGCTCTCTCGCGTCGCATCGATGCCGGCATGTCACTCGTCAGACCTGAGGTCGGCGACCGCCTGCTCTTCCAGGACGGCCGCGAGGATATCGTCACAGCCCGGAACATGAAGGCGGCAGAGATACATATCCGTCGCGGGCGGTGCCGGATCGCCCTGTTTATACCGGGATCCGGTGCAGTGACATCGAGCGGCCGGATGGATGAGATCATGCAGGAACTGATGCAGGAGGCGGGTATCGATGCCGGGAACTTTGAGCGCGCATCCCGGTTCGTGGATATGAGGTTTGACGGGGTTTCAAGGCCGATAACGCTCTCTACTGGCATAAGAGCGGAGGTCATGGATGAGAGCGTCCGTCTTTCGTTCACGCTCCCCCCCGGCCACTACGCGACGACAGTCTGCCGCGAGTACATGAAGGCCGACCCGTATGTTATGATATAAGGGGACTTCAATACCTGCATCTTCTTTTTGCAGGTAGCTTTTACGGGTAGCGCAACCGTTGTATGAGGCAATAGAGCCCCATAACCCGGGAGAAGAAGAGAGTGGTTTTGTGTACCTGATCGTTCAGTCGTACTCGCGCCATGTCTTCCCGCAGGCGATGCAACGGAAGAACCTGACCTCGCTCTCATCTGCCGCCCGGAGTTGTCTCAGCCACCAGTATGCCGTCGTGCAATCGCACTCTGGACACTTGATCGTCGTGGACGGGAGTGTTGCTATCTCCTCTACATTCTCGACGATCGTGATCTCTTTTTCTGTGCGTTTGTCTGTCTTCGTCAACCGGTCGGTATCGTTAAAATCCCTTATATAACCACACTTTTTACACTTTAACTGGCCACCGGATGATATCATCAGGCCCTTGCACTGCGGACAGAACATCATTGTAACACATTGGTTATCCAGTAAAATTAACCCTTGGTCGGGCCATACGACCGGGGTGACCCACCCGGGGTTTGAGCCTGATCAGGCGCACAAATGCTTTAATGTTGTGTACGCCGAAGATTAAAAGGATGAAGGATTACCTGGTGCTGATCTCATGCGCCTGTTTTCTCATGTTTCTTGTACCGGGCCGGTATCGCAGGTACTTCGCGGCCGGCGGATGGGCAAGCATCGTCGGGTACCTGTTCCTCGAGCTCCCCTACTACATCTCCATCAATAACTTCGTCTACCCGGCGATAACCCTCCTCTCGCTACCGTTCCTCTATATCACCGTAAAATACCTGCTCCGCGATGATTCCCGGGTGCTACAGCTCTCGACGATAGCAGCCGTAGCGTTCCTGATCTATGCACCCTTCGCCTACACACCGGCACTCGGAGATTGGTTAATCGCAGCGGTCACAAACCAGACATCCGCAGTGCTGACAGCGATCGGGTATCCTGTGAACTTCACCACCTGGAACATGATGGAGCGTAACGGCTTTCGGACCGAGATCATCCTTGCCTGCACCGGCATCCAGAGTATCGCCATCATGCTCGGGGTTGCCTGGGGCACCCGGGCGACATACCTGCAAAAGATCGCAGGGTTCTTCCTTGTCCTCCCGACGATCTATATCCTGAATATCTTCCGCAATGTCTTTGTGATCGCGGCTTATTCCGAGCAGTGGTTCCCGTACCTCCCTGTGATCGCAAGCAACGGTGAGTTCGGGTATGAGAGTTTCTTCTGGGCGCACAACGTCATGGCAGAGGTCGGAGCGCTGATATTCCTTGTGGCCCTTGCCTATACCCTCTTTATGATCCTCCCCGAACTCGGCAACCTCGCTGACGGCCTCTACCGGCTCTACCGCGAGGAGGCGGAGCGG
>JAAZID010000071.1 GCA_012510295.1 Methanomicrobiales archaeon
AAAAAAACAACAAGGTGAACAGATGCGTTGGCAGCACGTAACGATACTACTACTCATGATAGCACTCCTGGTAGCGCCTGGAGCGGCACAGGGGGCTAAATACCTCTATGGAAGCCCCGAACTCTCGGCAGCGATCGCCGGCACCAATGAATTCGCGCCCGGTGCCGAGACCGGTCTGACAATCATCATATCAAACAGCGGCCTGAATACCCACAAGATCGTCGGCTCCGATATCATCACCCGGGATGACCTGCCGAATACCGCGAAACTCGCTACCGTGACTCTCAAGAGCGAGGGGACCCCGTTCACCATCAAGACGGACCCCCAGTTCGTGAGCGATATCTACGGGGGTGCCGCAGCGGATGCCACGTTCATCGTGAAGGTGGATGACTCGGCAGAACCCGGAACCTATACCCTCTCGCTTGAGGTGGCCTACACCTACCTCCAGGAGGCGGAAGAATACGGGTCCGATCTCCTCCGCTACAACTACCAGAAGAAGACCGAGACCCTGCCGCTGACCGTGCGGGTCACGCCCGACCTCCGCGTCGAGGTCCTGGATCTCCAGTCCGAGTCGCTGAACGTCGGCACTGAAGGCTATGTCTCCATGACCCTGAAGAACATCGGGCACGACACGGCGACGTCAGCCATCGCCATGATCGTCAGGAACGGCGCAAGCCCACTCATCCCCACCGACGGCAGCGCTTACGTCGGGACGCTTGGACCGGGTGAGACGGCGGATGTGAAGTTCAAGGTCTCCGTCTCCAACAACGCCGAACCCCAGTCATACCCTCTGGATCTCATGATCACCTATGAGGACTACGAGGGGAGGCCGGCGGCCTCCAGGACGGTAACGATCGGCCTCCCCGTCGGCGGGAAGATCGACTTCGATGTTGTCTCTTCACCGGCGGTGCTCTATCCAGGCGGGAAGAGCATACTTGAGGTCGTCTACAAAAACACCGGGGCTGCAAAGGTCTACAACGCCCAGGCCCGGATCAGTGCCGCCGATCCCTTCACCAGTAGCGACGATACCGCCTACCTCGGTGACCTCGCCCCCGGAGAGACCGCCACGGCGAAGTTCGAGGTGAGCATCGATGCCGGCGCCACCTTAAAGGAGTACGGTATCGACTCAGAGATCCGCTACCGCGACGACCTTGATAACAGTAAGATATCGGATACGATGAAGACGAGGGTGGTTCTTGAGAAAAGGCCGGGTGCCCTGTTCACCAATCCAGTCTTCCTTGTCGTTGTTGCAGCCATCATCGTCGGGGCCGGGTATTATATATTCGTGCACCGCAAGAAGAGTTGATGGAGCGATACTGGGACGGGCCTAAACCGGAGGCACAGGTGAGGACGATCGATGAGATGCGAGATGTCCTCGCAGATCCGGGCTGCACCTACGACCAGCCCCTCTATTTTATGTACCGTGACCTGGCCAGGAACGACGACGACCGGCAGTGGCTCCGCGAGCACCACGTCCGGTACGACATAACCGTTATTTCTTCCGGGACACTCTGTGGTGAATACATCAAGACAAAGGGGCATTACCATACCGAGAACCCGGCAGGGGTGCTCTACCCCGAGATATATGAGGTGCTCGCCGGTACCGGGCACTACCTGATCCAGACCCGGGAGGTCGACGATGTGGTGATGATCGTGGGTTCTGCGGGCGACAAGATCCTGATCCCGCCGGGGTACGGCCACGTGACGATCAACCCATCTGGAGAAGACCTCGTAATGGCAAACCTCGTATCGACGGAGTTCTCCAGCAACTACGCTCCCTATGCAGAGATGCAGGGCGCCGCCTACTACCAGATGGAGGGGGGAGCGCTCGTGAAGAACCCCCGGTACCCCGGCGCCCCACCGGTGCGCTACTGCGATCCGGTGGAGGTTCCGGAGATCGGCATCAAGAAAGGTCTCGGGCTCTACGACCTGATCGGGCGCCCCCGGTCGGTCGCGTTCCTTAACCACCCCGAAGAGTTCATGGAGATCTTCTCCGACGTGACCGAAGGCTGCCTGATGGTGCGGTAAGGTCCTGGGCTCTCCGGTCAGAGCCCCCGGACCTCATCGAGGACCTGACAGACCCGGCATACCCTCCCGCACGGCTCCCCACACCGCTCACAGATCCGGAGCCCTTCCTCCTGCGGTCGGTCAGGGTCTTTGAGGGTCTCGCCCAGGTTGACCAGCGAGTACTTCGTCGCCGGGTGGCGGTAGGTGTAGTCGTCGAGGATCCCCCGGACATCCCCCCGGAGGGCGTCGGCCGCGTAGGGACAGCCCGCAAGGTCAAACCCCTCGACATGGAGGAAGGCGTAGAGCGCAACTTCACGCTCGGGGATATACATAAACGGCTTTATCCGGGGGACCAGCCCCTCTACCTCCCGCGCCGGGCGGGTGAGCCGGTAAGCATCACCCCGGAGAACGTTCATCAGCACCGACTGAGCCTCATCGTCCAGGTTGAACCCGTAGGCAAACTTCGTGACCCCCTCCTCCCGGGCGACCCGGTTCATCAGCGCCCGCCGGAGCACCCCGCAGTAGGAGCAGGAGAGCCCTGCCCCCTTCCGGCCCACGATCTCATCGAGCGTGACGCCATACTCCTCCTGAAACGATGCCGTCACCCAGGGGATGTCCAGGCCATCGGCGATCGCCCGTGCCCGGGCCGGGTCGCGGTAGCCGCCGATCCCCTCATCCACGGTTATCGCCATCAGTTCGACATCCCGGCGCTTATGGAGGAGTCGGTGGAGGAAGTACAGGACGGCGCTTGAGTCCTTGCCCCCCGAGAGCGCCACTGCCACCCGATCGCCGGACTCGATCCAGCGGTGCTCCCGGACCGCCCGCTTCGCCTTCGCCTCAAAATCGCGGTTGAAGTGCTGCTCGCAGAGGTGCAGCCCCGAGTATCGCTGGAAGATTATCGCGTCACGGCGGCACTTG
>JAAZID010000431.1 GCA_012510295.1 Methanomicrobiales archaeon
ATCCTTCCCCGGTAACACATAGCAGGGCTACCCTGAGCCCGGGCGCTCAAATATACTGGCAACCCGAGGGCGATCGATGCGCTTGAGGCTCTTGCCCAAAGTGGCGATGCGGAAGAGAAGAGCGTCGCAGAGGATGCCATCAAGAAGATCAGGATGGTCCGGGGCGGGATGGCGGAGCCTTCGGCGCCGAGATCGAGGTGACGGTCAAAACAACGGAGTGTTCAAAAAGGGGGAAGCGTTCTGCCCTATCTCAGGGAGCCGTGCCCTCAATCGTAGTCCCTGATGAGCGCCGGGTTCTGCCTCCTGATCCACCACCGGCGGACAAGGTATCCGGCCCCGGCGAGCACCAGGATCCCTCCGGCTACCAGGGCGACCGTTTGAAGCGGGAAGTCCGGGACCGCACCACCGGCCGGCACGGCCGTGGTCTCTGTCCCGGTGGGTTGTGTTGTCGCCGGCGGCGTGGTCTCTACCGCCATCGGGGTCGTCACCGCACCCTCATCCCCGATCCCGCTGATCGCAAAGAGCGAGAACCCGGGGCTCGTTGCCGTGAAGGTGACCGTCGACCCGCTCTCATCCACGACCCACGTCGGGAGCGCCTCCCACGCCGTGCCGTTGTAGCGGTGCATCACGATCCCGCCCGGGGCAAATCCCTGCTCCGCGAGCCACGCGGCCGGGATGCTGAAGGTGATGTTTGCGCCGGTGATCTCCTCGAACCGGGCCGGCGTCAGTTCGATGTACTGGTACGGGGTTCCCGGCGCCGGGGGGATGCCGGCACCCGGGGAGGACTGTACCCGCCCGGTGACGATCAGCATCTCAAGCCTGGTTCCGGTGACGGTGACCGTGCTCACGGCGGAGTCTCCGCCGACATTATAGCCGCCGCCCGGCCCGACCGTCGAGCCGCCCCCGCCGCTGCCACCGCCGGAGGACGGTGACGTGACGGTGATGGATTTACGTATGCTGTCGAATCCGAAGGCGTTGTATGCCTGCAGCGTCACCGTGTAGGTGCCGGGTTCGGTGTAGGTGTGCGTGGGGTTTTCTGCCGCCGATCCGGCGGTTTCGAGGCGCCAGACGTCGTTCAGGTAGTGGGGACTGTTGCCCATCCCGCCCATGATTATGATGCTTCCGTCCGGCATCACGACGCTGGCGAACATGCTTCTTGCCGGCCAGGCACTCGCGTTCACGAGCGTCCAGGTTGCACCTCCGTCGGTCGACCGCCAGACGTCGTCCTGCCATTTGCCGCCGTTTCCGCCCATGAGTACGATGCTTCCGTCCGGCACCGCGACGGCGGTGTGATACCGTCTCCCCGTCCATTCGGCGTGCTCGGTCACCTGTGTCCATGTTGCTCCGCCGTCGGTCGACCGCCAGGTGTCGTTCAGGTATTCGTAGTTCACCTCACCGCCCGTGAGTACGATGCTCCCATCCGGCAGCGCGACAGCGGCTTGGCCGTACCGTGCCGTCCATTCGGCGTGTTCGGTCACCTGCGTCCATGTTGCTCCGCGGTCGGCCGATCGCCAGATGTCATTCAGGTATTTGTCGCCGTTTCCGCCCATGATTATGATGCTCCCGTCCGGCATCACGATGCTGCTGTGGAGACTTCTTCCCATCCACCCGGAACTTGCGTTCATGAGCGTCCACGATGTACCGTAATCATCCGACAGCCATGTGTCATTCTGGCATTTGCCGCCCTCGGCAACCCCTCCCATGAGCACGATGCTCCCGTCCGGCAGCGCGACAGCGGCCTGACCGTCTCTTGCCGTCCAGTTGGCGTCGGGCAACTGCGTCCATGTTGCTCCGCCGTCGGTCGACCGCCAGGTGTCGTTCACACGGGTGGACCCGCTGACGAGCCCGCCCATGATTATGATGCTTCCGTCCGGCAGCACAACGCTGTCATGCAGGTATCTCGCCCACCCGGCTCCCCCGGTCTGCTCCGTCCACTCCCCCTCATACGTCTCGTCGCCGAAGTACCACGTCCACCCGTCCGGGTTGTTGGTTGATTGGTCGGTGAACTGTACTGTCAGAGGTGCGGTGCCGGAGGTCACGCTGGCGGTGAACCCGGCCTCGGGCGCTGGCGGCGTGACCGTGATATAAGCTACCTTTTGCGTGACGTTGTGGCCGTTGTCGTTGTATGCCTGTAGCGTCACCGTGTAGGTGCCGGGTTCGGTGTAGGTGTGCGTGGGGCTTTGTTCGCATGATCCGGCGGTTTCGAGGCGCCAGACGTCGTTCGGGTAGGTGGTACTGTTGCTCTGCCCGCCCATGAGGACGATACTTCCGTCCGGCATCACGACGCTGGTGTGTTCCCACCGTGCCGTCCATTCGGCGTGCTCGGCCACCTGCGTCCACGTCGCGCCTTCATCGGTCGACCGCCAGACGTCGTTCATATAGGCGTAAGACTCGCCCCGCCCGCCCATGATTACGATGCTCCCGTCCGGCATCGCGATGCTGGTGTGGCGGTATCGAGCCGGCCATTCGGCGTGTTCGGCCACCCGCGTCCAGGTTTCGCCGCCGTCGTCCGAGCGCCAGACGTCGTTTTTATAGGCGTACTTGTCGTCGCTCCCGCCCATGAGTATGATGCTCCCATCCGGCATCACGACAGCAGCCTGGCCGTACCGTGCCTCCCACTCGGGATCAGGTAACTCTTTCCATGTCACCCCGTCGTCTTCTGACCGCCAGACGTCGTTCACTTGTCTGGGAGTATCCCCCCGCGACCCGCCCATGAGTATGATGTTCCCGTTCGGCATCACGACGCTGGTGTGGTCCCACCGTGCCCGCCATTCGGCGTCGGCCACCTGCGTCCACGTCGCGCCTTCATCGGTCGACCGCCAGACGTCTTTCCCATAACCGTGGCCATACCCTCCCATGAGGACGATACTCCCGTCCGGCATCACGACGCTGGTGTGGCCGTAGCGTGCCAGCCATTCGGCGCTCCCGACCACCTCCGTCCAGTTTTCGCCGCCGTCGGTCGACCGCCATGTGTCGTTCAGGCAGGTGGTACTGTTGCTCATCCCGCCCATGAGTATGATGTTCCCGTTCGGCATCGTGACCGCCGCAGGATATCTCCGTCCCTCCCACTCGGCCGTATCGATCTGCTCCGTCCACTCCCCCTCATACGTCTCGTCGCCGAAGTACCACGTCCACCCGTCCGGGTTGTTGGTTGATTGGTCGGTGAACTGTACCGTCAGCGGCGCGGTGCCGGTAGTCACATTGCCGGTGAAATCCGCCGTGGGCCCTGCAGCACTCACCGTGCCGATAAAGATTGAAAAAGCCATAACTATCAGGCATAGACCCATCATGAGGGTGCATCTGAAATGCTTTCTCACCATAAAATAATATACAATGGAGTTGTGAAGATATGCGTTTCGTTTTTATTCGGCACAGAACGATGCCTTTGCCAAAAATGTGCCATTAAAAAGGATGGATTCTACAATTCTGTGAGATATAATTCTTGATTCCTCATCGGCGAGGAATATGAAGATATATTAATTTACTGCGTGTTGCAGGGCATCGCCTGCCGTGCCCCTCAAACGGTGTGAACCCTGCTCCTGGCAACCGGACTCCAGGGCCTTTGACCGCCCCGCCTGCACCCGACCCCGCCACGAAACGCCCTTGACGGAGAGGACCGGTAGCGCGGATATAGGCGGCTGCGGGAGATGTAATCCGTCTCAATTCACCCGGATAAAAAAAGTGAGGCTGTCCCCCGGATTCCCGCTGTATCAGTCGTAGTTTTTGAAAAGCACGGGGTTCTGCCTTCTGATCCACCAGCGCCGGAGAAGGTATCCGGGGCCGCATCGCCGGCACCATTCAGAAGTCCATGGTTCGTGTTCCTGCTCGATGGCCCGGCGGATCTCCTGCCTGAGTTCGGGAATGCGGTTCACGACTGTTTGCCGGACAGGCATCGTATCGACGCTGGAATATGTGCGGACCAGTCTATCCCGCATCCCTGCCATCTCGCGCCAGGGAACGGTGGGGCCCTTGACCCGGATGGAATCTTCTTTGTTGCCTCACCGATGAC
>JAAZID010000014.1 GCA_012510295.1 Methanomicrobiales archaeon
ATTCGCGCCTTCCAGCCACGGGGGTAGGTGCCGGGCTGCATCAGGACGGTGGTGGGGGCGACGACCAGACCGGGTTCGCCGGGCTTCAGCGCCGATGAACTGATGAGGGCCTTCCCGAGCCCTACGAGTTCACCCCGCTCCGTCATGATCGCGACGACCTCATCCTTCCCAAACCCGCCTTCCTTCCTGGTGACCCCGACCCCGGCGAGAACGGCGCCGTGGCAGATGGCATCGACCGCTGTATCGCAGATGACGACCTTCGGGAGGTCGACGACGGCGGAGACGGAGGGGAGGAGCATCGGTTGGAGCGGAGCGGGGTTTCCCTCCCGTGCCGCTGCGACGGCATCGGCGAGCTCGTGGAGCGAGACCGCCGAGGTCTCATCAAACGGCCCGGAGCGCACCCTCCGGAGTTCCTGCATATGCGCACAGACCCCGAGGGCGTAGCCCATATGGACGCAGAGCGTTCGTATGTATGTCCCGGCATCGCACCTGACCCTGAAGAGGACGAGCCTCCCCTCCATATCCAGGATCTCGATCTCGTGGATCTTCCTGATCCGGAGACTCCGCTTCACCGCACTCTTCTTCGGCGGCCGCTGGTATACCCGGCCGACAAACTCCTCCGCCACCCGGTCCACCGCCTCCCGGGAGACACTGCCGTGGAGTCGCATCAGGCAGATATACTCCTTGTTATGCGCGAGGAGGAGGGGCGCGAGCCTGACAGCGCCGCCGAACATGACGACGAGCACCCCCGAGACCCGGGGGTCGAGCGTCCCGGCGTGGCCCACCCGCCGGCCGAGGATATCCCCGACCCACGCCGTCACCTGGTGGCTGCTCGGGCCCCGGGGTTTATCGACGACGACGATCCCCGAGCCCGGTATGAGGGACTCTCCCTGATCTATCATGCTCCTCCCAGGTATCGGTTCAGCGCATCAAGTGTTCCTGCGAGCGACCCGTCCCCGACAACCACCGGGGGATGTCCGCCGGCCCGCATTGCATCGGCGGTGACATCCCCGATCGCTATGAGGAGGAGGTCGTCGCGGGGCTGCCACCGTGCCTCCCGGTAGGACATGGCGCTCGTGAAGAGGATGGCATCGGCATCATCGAGGGCGAGCTCCTTGTCTGTGGGGACGAGGGCGTATATCCTCTCCTCGTGGTACCTGCCCCCTGCCGCGGTGATCCCATCGAGGAGCCCCGGGTTCGGGACATCGGCACGCGGTATACCGACTGTCCGCCCCCGGAGCCAGTCCCCGAGGTAGGGGACGAAGTCCCTTGAGTAGTACGCAGGGAGGATCTCGGCCTCGATCCCCGATTCCCCGAGGATCTCAGCGGTCTTTGGTCCGATGGCGATCACCCGGGGCCACCGGGTGAGCCGGGGTGCGACGATCATGGCCGGGAGGGCACTTGTGAAGAAGAGACAGTCGAACTCATCGCGGTGGACGGCGTCGACGAACCGGGTGACCCTCTCCATCCGGGTCTCAGACCGGAGCGGCGAGACCCTGGAGCAGTCGTGGCCGTAGGAGGCGCAGAGGCTGCGGTCTCCTGCGGCTTTGTTCTCAAGGCGGGTGATGGCGATCTTCATCGGTATAACGTTTGCCCCGCAGGATATGACTGTATCCCCCGGTGCAATCCGGTTGGTTTATCCTCGCCGGCTCCGACCGTTGATCAAGCGTGTACATCAGTATCTGCGTCGGCGTCGCCATCGGTATCGGGTGCGGAGTCGTAAGCGGCCTCATCC
>JAAZID010000072.1 GCA_012510295.1 Methanomicrobiales archaeon
GTACATTACGACCAGGATAAAGATTCAGGTTACTCCTGAGCAGGAGGATGTACTCTGGCGTCTTTCAGAGCGGTGTCGGTTACTCTATAGTTTCGGTAGTGGCCCAACATATAACTGCTAATTAATTTTGGGTGATTCGGTGCGAATCGCGTTGAGCAACAACTTGTGATGATACCAAAATAATCGCCCAGCGGAAATTTTCGATTACCAGTTATTTCGTAGGCCACTACCCATCCTCCGGTGCGAGGAGTGCCGATACCTCAGCCATGACGGTGTGGTAGCTGTAGCGCCGACTGCCCCGGTGTTCCCGACCCTTCTCATCGATTGGGAGCGGCATAAAAGGGATGGCATAGTCGATATACCAGAGCACAAGTCCCTCCGGCGGGGCCGCCGGGAGTCTCTGCCCGGGTGGTTCGGCGAGGAGGCGGGCTACCTCTTCGGGATCGATCTCGCCTCTCCCCACCCGTTCAAGCGCGGTCGCCATGCCCCGGACCATATTCCAGAGAAAGCTCACCCCGGTCACCTCGAAGATGATGAAATGCCCGTCTTCAAAGACCCGGGCGCCAGACACCTCCCGCTCGGGGTTCCGGTCGCCGGCACGGGCGAACGCCGAGAAGTTATGCCGGCCGGTAAACTTCTCCGCCGCCTCGTGCATGCGAGCGGTATCGCCCGGGGCCGGGAAGAAGTAGTAGCGGTACGTCCGCGATAGGGCATCATACCGGGGGTGAAACTCCCCCGGCACTTCCGCCCATGCCGTGCACCAGATATCCTCGGGGAGCACCCGGTTCAGTGACCGTATCGCCCGATCCGGTTCATCGGTAGAGAATGAGCAGACCTGACACCGGGCATGCACCCCGCGGTCGGTGCGGCCGGCCATGGAGAACCCCGCCTCCCGCCAGTCTTCGAAGAGGTCCAGGCGCCTGCATGCAGCTATGAACTCGCCCTCCACGGTGCGGAGTCCCGGCTGCATCTGCGAACCGAAGAAGCCGTCCCCGAAGTACGAGAAGCGGAGTGCCAGTCTCATCAGGCGATCCTGTATCCCTCGGGCGGCACGAGGAGTTCGAATCTCGCTCCTGTCCCGAACCTCCCCGTCTCGTGGATGGTGATAGAGGTGATGGCGAGGATCTCGTGGGCGAGGAAGAGCCCGCGCCCGTAGCCATCCGCTTTCTGGATAAAGAGATCGCCCTTCATCTCATCGGGGATGCCGGTCCCGTCATCCTCGACGATGATCGCACACCCCTCCGGGCGCAGGTGGTAGGTGACAACGATCCGGGTCGCGCCTGTCGCCGGGGCGAGCGAGTTCTCGAAGAGGTGGGTGAAGACCGTCCCGAGATGCGGATCGGCGAAGACTTCGAGCCTCTCTGTCCATGCTTCGAGGGAGACGTCGCCGAATGAGAGGGTACTCGCCGCGTTCATGACGGTCGCCTGCACAGGAATCCATGCCGGAGGCGATGTCCCGATGTCGCGGAAGTCACGGGATATCTCAACCTGTCGCCTGATACCGTTTGCAGCATCCTCAAGATCACCGATAAACGAGAGGATAGCGGGGTCATCGAACTTCATCGCACCCACCGAAAGGTGACCATAGAGGACTGCAAGTTTGTTTGAGAGGTCGGTGCGCAGGATCCCCGAGAGGGTGTTGAGCTGGCGGCCGGTATTCTGGAGCGCTCCCTCCATCATGACCTCGTCGGTGATATCCCGGATGGACTCGATGGCTCCGGCAACCCTCCCCTTGTAGTCGAGGAGTGCGGTCGCCGCGAACCTGATGTGCGCCCCCCGGCCGTCCCGGAGACGGGGCGTGCGAGCCTCCGATATGAGGACACCCCCCACCCTCCTGATCGACGGGAGCTCAGTCCCTGTATCGCCCCTGATGACCAGGTCGGCAAGTAACGCCCGGCGTTCGCCAAAAAATGGCAGGGCATACTCGCGGTCGGCGCGGCCGAGCATGACATCCTTCTTCACCCCGGTCATCTCCTCGATAGCACGGTTCCAGGCGATGACCCTCCCCTCAAGATCGATAGCGAAGGTCGCGTCGGGCAGGAACTCGATGATCTGGTTCATCTGCTGCTCGGACTCCCGGAGTCGCATCGAGAGAAACGCGACCACGCCGCCGACCAGGATCAGGATGGCTGCACGGGGGAGGACGCTGAGAGCGAGCTGGGCGACAGGTGGGGAGAAGATGTACGCCATGGCGACGTAGGCGGCCGCGGTGCCGGTGGAGAAGAGGATGCCGCGACGCGGATACCAGTAACTTGCGAGGATGATCGGTATGCTGAGCGGGAGGGCGGGGAGGAGACTTGCCGGGATGCCGAAGAGCATGCCGGCCAGGCTCCCGCCGAGGGTCAGCGCGGTCAGTCCGGCGACGGCCGCGATGCGGTTCCTCCTGTAGGTGAAGAACGTGATGAAATGGCCTCCGGTATTCATGGGGACACCTGTGGTCGGGTACGCTTACCCAATGTTCTGTTCAGGGGCACGGATCACCCCCGCCGGGCAGAGCAGCTCAAACCGCGCACCCTTCCCGGGTTTTCCCGTCTCCCTGATGGTGATGCCGGTGATGGCGAGAACCTCGCGTGCGAGGAAGAGACCGAGTCCGGTGTTCATGCCGTGTGCGTAGGTAAAGATCTTCTCTTTCTCATCGTAGGGGATACCTGCCCCATCATCCTCGCAGACGATGATCCAGGCCGTCCCGTCCCGCTTGAGGCTGAAGGTGATTGAGGTGGTTGTCTTCCCGTAACGTAGCGCGTTCTCGACAAGGTTTGAGAAGACCTTCTCGATGAGCGGGTCGGCATAAACCTCCACCCCCTCAGGAACAGCGTTTTTGAGGGTTACCTGATCCAGTGATATGTACTGCTCCGATCGCTTCACAAGGGTCCGGATCTCCTGCCATGTAGGGGACGTGGATCCGATCTTCTGATATTCGGCGGTAAACTGGACGGTGTTACTGATCCGGTTTGCAATCTTGCCGGCGCTCTCGACGTTGTTCCAGGCGGCCGTCGGCTCTGTCTTGCGCATCGCCCGGGCCAGGTCGAGGTACCCCCAGAGCGCCGCGAGCTGGTTTAAGAGGTCGTGGCGGGTGATGCTCGCCATGAGCTGGAGTTTTCGGTTCGCATCCGCGAGCGCCTTCTCGACGCGCCTCCGCTCCCGGTTCTCCGCCGCAAGCCTCTCGTTCGTGCGTGAGAGATCCTCTACGGCCTCCCGGAGCCGATCGTTTAAGGCGTGGAGCTGTTCCTGTGCCTCCTGGAGTTCGGTGTTCTTCGCCACCGCGACGGTGTAGGTCGAGAGAAGGGTGTTTACAATCCTGCGTCTCCCGGCGGTGATGGTGTAGGTGCTGCCGGCGAACGGGATCTCCAGTTTTGCAGGCTGAGCGCCATCCGGGTCGGGTTCCCTCGCCGTCCGGAGGACGGCCTCGATCTGGGAGTAGACGAGCTCCGGGTCGACGGGTTTGACGATGAAACTGTCCGCCCCGGATGCAAGCCCCTTCATTACGTCAGCGGGGTCGAAGAGGTTGGTGACCAGGATGACCGGGATCTCCGGGAAGTTTTGCTTGATCTGGCGGCAGAGTTCATACCCGTCCATGTTTGGCATCACGATGTCGGAGAGGACGATATCAGGCCGGCTCTCCTCTATCCGCTGTATCGCCCTGATCCCGTCTTCGGCGAGGGTGACATCGTATCCATCCTTCTCAAGAATATGGCGGATGAGTTCTGCCTGTGTCCGGCTATCCTCTACCACCAGAGCACTCATTCCTTTTCTCTCTTGTATACCTTCCATAACAATTCGCACCTCTCCTTCAGCGGCGGCGCATCAGGCGACGCACTGTCTTAAGAAAATCTTCCGCATTGAAGCTGCTCTTGATGATGTAGGCATCAGCCCCGACTGCTCTCCCCCGCTCCCGGTCTTCAGGCGAATCAAGTGAGGTGACCAGCGCCACCTGAATCCCGGCAAACTGCCGGCCTTCGGTACGTATCTTCTCGGTGAGCGTAAAGCCGTTCATCCGGGACATATCCACATCTGAAACGACCATATCAAACTCATGCTGTTTAAGCCTTGCGAATGCATCTATGCCGTCGGCAGCAGTCTCTACCCGATATCCGGCCTCCTCGAGTATCGTCTGGAGCAGGATCCGTGATGTAACCGAGTCCTCGACGACGAGGATCCGCCCTCCCTCCCCCCGGGCAGGGATTTTCTGTGCCGGTCGACTCGCCTGCATCGCGTCCTGGATCAGCTCGAGGGGGTCGAGGACGAGCGCCACGCTCCCGTCCCCGAGGATCACGGCACCGTCGATCTTCCGGATGGACCGGAGCTGGCTCCCGAGCGGCCGGACGACGATCTCCTGCACCCGGATCACCTCATCGACCATGCAGGCGATCTGTCCCGCCCCGTATGCTATGATGACGAGGGGGATCGGTCGCGCCTCCGTAGCTGGAGGCCCGGTGGGAGGGATGCCCAGGATATCGGTGAGCCTGGCGGCCTCGATCGTCTCCCCGGCGAACTGGATCGTCGGCCGGTCCCGGGCGGTAACCAGAGAATCGGGGCGCACCCGGAGAACCCGCTTCACCTGTTGCATCGGGAGGGCGTAGGTCTGCCTCCCGGAGCGGACGAGGAGACCCCGGAGGGTGGCTTTCCTCACCGGGACGGAGAAGGCGATGGAGGTTCCCTCGCCGAGGGTTGAGGATACCGTCACCTGCCCCCCGAGGCGGGATACGGTATCCTCGACGATCGCAAGCCCGAGCCCTCTCCCCGAGAGGTCGGTGACGATCCGGCTCGTCGTTATCCCTGACTGGAATATGAGCCAGATCGCTTCGCTGTCCGTGAGGGTCGCATCTTCTTCCTTTGTGATCACTCCGTCCTCGACGGCGGTCCTCCGTATAGTGCTGCTGTCGATACCGGCCCCGTCATCGGCCACCTCGAAGCCGACCCTGCTACCGGAGCGGGGATAGACCCGGATCCGAACGGTCCCTGTAGTGGGTTTGCCCCGGGATGCCCTGGTTCCGGGATCCTCGATCCCGTGATCGATGCTGTTTCGGATCAGGTGCATGATGGGCTCTTTCAGCGCATCGAGTATACGCCGGTCCACCTCGATCTCTCCTCCCTCGATCGTGAGGTTGGCGGATTTCCCTGATGTGCGGGAGACCTCTCGTACGAACGCGGAAAACGGCGCAAGCATACTCGATGCCGGTAGCAGCGCGGCGTCGTGGACCAGGTCGGATATCTTTGAGACGCTCGCCTTGAGTGCCGCCTGGTCGACCTCCATGGCTCGCAGGTGCGCCGCGAGGTCGTGCTGCAGGTAGGTTCCAAACTCCCGGTTGTACTCCAGGAGCTCGACCACCCGCTGGAGCGGCAGGACCATATCGTAGGGGAGCGCCGTCCTCTCTTCACCGAAGGCTTTCCTGCGGATCAGGTTCAGGTCGCTGAAGATCTGGGCGTGGCTCCACTGCCAGAGGGTGAAACGGGTGGTCATCTCCTCAAGTTCGCGTATGCGTTGGGAGAGAAAGATCTGCGCCGTGAGGAGACTGTCGGCCCCGGCGGCGAGCTGGTCGAGCTTGTGAGCCGCGACCCGCACCGTGCCCTGATCTAACCATGACCCGGCACGATCCCCGGCGGTCCCTGGTGTGCGGAGATCCCCGGGATCCGGCTCCGGTTCACCATCGGCCGGCCTCTCCCCATCAGGGAGGGACCGGAGCATCCTGATGATATTCGCCGTCGGCGTCCCGGGCCGTTCACCCTGGAGAAGCGCTTTTATGACCGCGAGTGTCTCATGAAAGAGATCGTAGTCGTCCACCCCCGGGATGTACTCATCCCGTTTCACGAGGGAGAAGACAGTCTCAAGGTTCTGGCAGAGGGACTCGATCTCGCGGAGGTTGACCGCCCGTGCAGCGCCTTTCAGGCTATGGATCCTCCGGTAGACCGACTCGACCAGCTCAGGCGTGAGCCCGGCCTTCTCGAGCTCGATCAACCCTCGCGTGATCGCTTCGAGGTATTCATCCGCCTCCTCCCGGAATGTCTCGAGGAGGCGGGCACGAAATTGTTCGTCCGTCCCGCTCATGGTACGCTGTGTTAGACCCGGTACTGCTGGGTGATCCTCTTTAAGCGGGCACCGAGTTCATGCAGATCCTCGGCGGTCTTCTCCGCCTTGCGGGTGGTCTCAAGGTTCTTCTGTGCCGCGTCGCGTATGTTCTCCATCGCGCTGGAGATCTGGTCGACCCCGGAGGCCTGGGTCTGGATCGATGTGGCGATCTCAAGAACCTCCTGCGATGTCTCCGCGATCGACTGGGCGAGCACCTCGATAGCCTCCTGGGCGTTGTTCGTCAACCGGACCGCATCTGCGACGGACCGCATCCCCTGCTCGGTCGAGGCCGCGGTCGATGAGACCCCCTGCTGGATATCGGTCAGGATGGCCCGGATGTTCGATGTCGCCTTCTTCGACTGCTCGGCGAGGTTGTGGATCTCGTTTGCGACGACTGCAAACCCTCTCCCGAACTCCCCGGCCTTGGCAGCTTCGATGGATGCGTTCACCGCGAGGAGGTTCGATTGTTCTGATATATCGGTCACCGTGGCGATGATCTCGCCGACGGCCTGGCTCTGCTCAGAGAGCCTGATGACGTTCATCCGGATGATGTCCATCTGCCGCTGGATCTGGTTCATGCCCTCCAGGGTCTCGCGCACCGACCTCTGGCCGCCCTTCGAGACCTCGAGTGCCTTCATGGCCTTTTCGGAGACGCCCTTCGTCTTCTGGTTCACAAGTTCTGTCTTCTTTCGGACACTTTCGACTGAGTCTGAGGTCTCGTTCACCGTTGCGGCCGTCTGAGAACTCGCCGTGGCGAGCTGGGTCGTGACCGCCAGGATCTCGTTTGAAGCGAGGGAGAGGACCGAGACGCCCTCGTAGAGTTCCTCGCTGATCAGTTTCATCA
>JAAZID010000073.1 GCA_012510295.1 Methanomicrobiales archaeon
GGATGTAACCTTCTGTAAACTCCCGGTTGAACGCAAGCGCGAGATCCCGCATATCCTCTCCGGAGGGTGACCAGGCCCCCCCGGCGGCGATCGCATCAAGCGCACGCCGGTAGATGCTCACCACCGTGGCGACGTACGTCGCGGAGCGCATCCGCCCTTCGATCTTGAGCGAGACCACCGGTGCGCGGACTACCTGATCGAGATCCGGGTATATCGCTAGATCGCGGGTCGAGAGGAGGTAGCGCCCCTCTGTGGGCACGGTCCGGAGGTCTTCCGGGCGGCCGTACCCGTCCTTCCCGGCGGTCACGAGCCGGTAGGGCTTCCTGCACGGCTGGGCGCACATCCCCCGGTTTCCGCTCCGCCCCCCGATGACCGAGGAGAGGAGGCACTGGCCCGAGTAGCTGTAGCAGAGCGCACCGTGGGCGAAGACCTCGACACCGATCCCCGGCACTTCAGCGATACCCTCGATCTCGGGGAGGGTGAGTTCCCGTGCCGGGACCGCCCGGGAGAACCCCTTCTGCGCGACCCATGATGCGCCCTCGCGGTTGTGGATCGTCATCTGGGTGGAGGCGTGGAGGGGGAGGGCCGGGACTACCTCCCGGGCAAGAGCCGCAACACCGGTATCCTGCACGAGGACGGCATCAGCCCCGATCTCGTAGAGCCAGAGGAGGTAGCGGGCGACGTCGGGGAGTTCGGCGTCGCTTACGAGGGTGTTTACGGTGACATAGACCTGCACACCGTGGAGGTGCGCGTAATCGACGGCGGACCTGAGTTCATCGTCCGAGAAGTTCGCCGCGTAATGCCTGGCCCCAAACCGCCTCCCTGCGAGGTAGACTGCGTCGGCACCGGCGGCGACTGCCGCCCTCAGGGCCTCCGGCGACCCGGCAGGGGCGAGCAGTTCCGGCGGTGCGACCGGGCCGATCTCTGATCGATCATGCGCCATTTGTTCCAGTACAGTCGCCCTGCCGGCCTATATATCCCGGTCCCGGGTATCTCCCCCATATATACGAGTGACCGACCGAAAAGATAGGAACATGGATTCTTTAGGGGTTATCGGCTATGGGGAGATGGGGAGCATGCTTGTGCGCGGATTTCTTTCGTCCGGGGCGCTCAGGGTCGATGATGTCATGGTCTCATCGGGGAGCCAGAAGAGCCTCGATGCATGCGCCGCCGCATGGCCCGGGATCGGCATCGCTCCGACGAACACCGACCTCGCCCGCCGGTGCCGCACGATCATCATCGCCGTCAGACCGCAGGAGGTGATGGGCGTCCTCCTCGAGATCGCTCCGGTGGTGGTGGAGGGGGATGCGCATATCGTATCGCTCGCCGCCGGCGTAAGCCTCGCGGATCTCGAAACCGCGTTTACCGGTCAGATCACCCGCGTCATACCCACGATCACCTCCAGCGTCGGGCAGGGGACGACGTTGATCTGCCACGGGCGACGGGTTGGGGCGGACGCTGCCCGCCGGGTGGAGAGGCTCTTTTCATCGATCGGGGATCTGATGCTCGTCGAGGAGGATGATCTCCCGGTGGCGACGCTTCTCTCGAGTTGTGGGCCGGGGCTGCTCGCCGCCATCATCGAGGAGCTTGCGGGGGCGGCGGTCCGTGCCGGTGGACTCCCACCTGACCGGGCGCTCTCGCTTGCGACGGGGATGGTCACGGCCACGGCCGCTTACATCAGGGAGACCGGCGAGGCCCCGCCTGACCTGATCCAGCATGTCGCGACCGGCGGCGGCATAACCGGGGCCGGGGTGCAACAACTCCGTGAGCGGCTGCCGGTTGTCCTTGACGCCGCCTTCGCCGCCATGCTTGAGCGCCACGACGCTGTCGGGGAGTGATGAGTGCAGGGAGTGCCCCCGGTCCCGGAGGGAGGGGCAGACCTTTAAGTGATGGAGCGGTTATACTTCCGGTGGATATGAAGATCGTCGTCTCTGTGGAGGATGCCGGCGCCGTCGACAGGGTGGTGGAGTACAACCCGACGTTCATCGAGGTCAGGCTCGACCGGATGGCCGGCGACCTCCCGGACCAGGTCCGTAGGATCCGGGAGAAGACCGCCATCCCCCTGATCGCCACGCTCAGGAGCAGGGAGGAGGGAGGGGACTTTGTCGGCGATGCCGACCTCTGGGCCCGGATCATCGGTCCGATAACAAAGCACGTTGACTTTGTAGATGTCGAGGCCCGCTACCGGAACCACGCGCCTGCCATCAAGGGCCAGGGGATCCAGATCATCGCATCGCTCCATACGAATGAGATGCCCTCCCTCCCGGAACTGGGAGAGATCGAGGAGATGCTCAGGTCATACGGCGATATTCCGAAAATTGTCGTGAAACCCCGCACAGCGGATGACCTCATGGCGCTCGTCACGTTCACCCACCAGGTCCAGAAACCCATCTGCACGAGTATCATGGGCGCCGGATTCCGCTACGCCCGGGCTATCCTGCCACTCTTCGGGTCGGAGTTCGTCTTCTGCCATGCCGGTACCCCGACGGCGGAGGGGCAATACCATATACGGGAGATGCGGCAACTCGCGGATCTGCTGAAGTGAGCGGGGATGGAGAGGTTGTATGCTCCACCGGGTAGTTGCGCCACCGTAATCACCCGGCATCCGGGAGGATCGTCACTCCTCGTTCAACATCTCGCTGATCGCCGCCGCTGCCTGCTTCGCTGAACCCATCGCCTCGATCACCGTGGCCGCGCCGGTGGCGATATCTCCGCCTGCATAGATATGGGGGATAGATGTTTTACCGTTCTCATCGACGACGACGTTACCCCTCCGGCCCCGCTCAAGCCCCGGGATCAGGGAGACGAGGAGCGGGTTTGGACCTGTGCCGATGGCCTGGATCACCATATCCACATCGAGGGTGAACTCGCTTCCCGGAATCGGCTCCGGGGACGGGCGGCCGCTCGCATCGAGATCACAGAGTGACATCTCCATGCACTCAAGCCCGAAGACGCACCCCCCCTCCCCGAGGATCCGGGTCGGGTTTGTGCAGGTGAAAAACTCGATCCCCTCTTCCTTTGCGTGCAGAACTTCAGCCTTTCGTGCCGGCATATCCTCCTCGCGCCGCCGGTAGACGAGGAAGACCCTCGCGCCCATGCGACGTGCCACCCGGGCGGCATCCATCGCGACGTTCCCGCCGCCGATCACCGCCACGCGCCCCCCGTGCAGGACCGGCGTATCGAACTCAGGGAACGCATCGGCGTGCATCAGGTTTACCCTCGTGAGAAAC
>JAAZID010000418.1 GCA_012510295.1 Methanomicrobiales archaeon
GCCCTACAGAGTACGTTCTCAATGGATTCTTGTTCTACGCAAGACCGATGTTACTCACATTTGATCCAGCAACAATACCCTCGGAGGAGTCAGAGAGAGATTTATGGTATTTAAGCGTGGAGTCTGGCTTTACAGCATCAGAAAGCGTATTTGCTGATTTTTGTGAGCATCTCGCGAATAACCTCTCTACAACATATTCTGACACCAGTTCAGTCATTGCCCTGCTCCAGAATCTTCAGACACATCAGGAGCACGCGAATGTAGACAGTCAGCAACTGAATTCGATATTTTCTTCATGGGTTGCAAAAAACCCGGATATATTCTTTGGACTGCGTAATCAGGAACAAATCTGGCATGAGTTGTCCACTGAGTTTAAGAATGCCATCGATCTCGGACTGTGCAATTATGATCCAAGGCACTTAGAGTCTCTTGTGGATGAAATGCTGGTTGCGCCCCAGGATGTGGATTCCAGGAGAGTAGAGGGCGTTATATCGGTCATGATAAGATACCCGCTAGATGAGGGCAGAACCATAGATTGTGTGGCAAAATTAATCGATATTGGTAAAAAAGAGATACATCTTACCCTTCTCTATAACCTGTGGAGGATGTCTCAAAGTCTCGGAAACTATGAGTTTTTCGTATCATCCTATCTGACTATCTTTAGTCACTACGAAGCGATGGACAAAGAACTCATCCGGTGTTTTATGTATATGTTACCTGCTCTGACCGAAGCTGAAGACCACCTGGAAGATCGTCAGATAGACGCCATCAAGAAATGCCTTAGGGAGAAACTGATTTCTATTCCTTCACTTGAGAGCTGCCCTGAATACGAGACTCAGACATTGATAAATTATATTCTCACTGATACCGAAAACACTCTGAATTTTATCCACGAGAGGGCAGAAAAAAAGCGGTATGCACATGATTACCGGATAATCCCGCTGTATAGGATATCTTTATTGAAAAATGTAGATGACTGCGCAGGATTATGTTTAATTTTCGATGATCTTCTCGTTTTTATGAATGAAGGGCTCATATATCGAGAGCAATTCTTTTTCCAACTGAAAGCAGTTACATCGGTGAAGCATCAGGTGACAGGGAAGCTATGTCTTGAAGAATATGCGAAGCGATTGCTGAATAAGGGAAGAATAAATGATGCCCTAACTCTTTGTCATACCCTCCTTTTACAACCCCAAACCGAAGAAACCATCCTAAAGATTCTGGATGGTGCGGTTGCTGCTGGTAGAAAAAAAGACATCAGAAGAATGTTTTGGAATTATACTTGGTGTGACGCATTTTCGTTCGCAGAAGGCCGTTCGCCTGAGCTTGATCGCAGGAGGGAGGTCATCGCACATTTATTGAGTCTTGCACCCCCGGGGGGGCTTCGGGCAACCCTCCGCGAGGAGTTAGATTCGATTGATGGCAGAATACAGACTATCAAAAAAGAACATGAGGAGGATCTTGTGACAAGATGGTAAATACCTCAATATCCGGACTCTTCTCCTCCCCCGTTCTGCGCACCGACAGAGTCGTCTCGACGCGATAGGCGTAGCCGGCCTTCCGGAACGGTCCAACAAACCCCGGGCGTTTCCGCTCATGGAAGAGTGCGATCGTGTTACGCCAGAGGACAATTCGTCTGTCCAGTTCACCCAAAGATTTCCACCCCGTCAAAGTAGATAGAAGTCCGGCCGGCGTTATCCTCGCCCTGGATCGTTGCTATCCGGGGGGCGGCGTTTACGCACCCCCTGCCCGGAACCGTCAGGTAGGCATAGTCCGGCCCGAGATCCAGGAGGACTCTATCCCAGGTATGCAGGTCCACGCCCCTGAAGCGTCTGAAGTCCGGCTCGGTCTCGGTCTCGATGAGCCAGAGATTCATCCTCCCCCGGCCCATCGCCACGGTCCTTGAGAATGCATCCAGGTCGATGTTCTGGGTGAAATTCAACTCAAAGGCACCGAGGCTATCATCCCTGAGACCGGTGGCCTCGGTGAGAGCATCCTCATAACGATTCGCCACATCAGAGATCGAGAGCATAACCTCATCAATATCAACCGCCCTGTTGACGGTCGCCTTCCCGCTGCTGTACCACTCCACGCCCAGCGCAACCGAACCCTCCCTGAACTTCTGCCAGCATGCACTGTATATCGCAAAACTCTCTTTTGCTGCATCCAGAACCTCCGCGAGGCCAGGTACCTTCTCCGTCGCTCCATACCAGGCCTTCAGGCTGAATCGGCCCGCCTCCTCATCCGGCGCCAGCCCGTCGGAGAACTTCAGGCCGAGACCTCGCTGCTGCCATGCCTCTTTGCCGTCGTAGTGGAGGAGGTGGCTCCTCGATAACCAGCACCTGTCAAGACCCTTCACGCGCCTGACCCAATCATCGGTGATCGAATCCGCCTCTGTTGCATCAAGTATGGTATAGAGGATCCAGACACGCTTGCGGGTCGCATCCAGAAAGAAGGTGCCGGGTGACTGCCCTCCACGATTAATATACCAACCCGTAGCGTCGAGGCGACTCCAGGATCCTGATGGACACCCGATCTCGCCGACGGAGTGGTTAGCCTCCAGCAGGTAGGCCTTGAGTTGCACAAGGCGCGTCTGGCCACATTGCGCTAAAACCGCCTCGTTGTCCTCAAAATTAGCCTGCAGCAACTCTTTCAGGTTCCGGAGTGTCTGGATGCGTTCCATATCAATTGTTCAACAGTACGGAGAACAGAGCAAAAAAGGTTTCTCA
>JAAZID010000074.1 GCA_012510295.1 Methanomicrobiales archaeon
AGGTCGGAGAGCTCGCGGATGATATACTGCGGGCGGAGACGATCATCGTCGCGGTAGCTGAGAGGATATTGCGCCTTCCAGGCGCCGATCCTCGCCATCCAGTCTACCGTATCCCCGCGCTTCTTCATCCGTCGGAGGAGTGCCTGGAGCACGGCTTTTGTATCGCCGACGATCGGAACATCGACCACCTTGTTTTTCCCGATCTCTGCCGGGTCGATATCGATATGGATGACCGCAGCGTTCGGTGCGAAGGTCTCGATCTTGCCGGTCACCCGGTCATCGAACCTGGCGCCGATGGCGATAAGAAGGTCGCATTCGGTGACCGCATAGTTCGCGGTCTGGGTGCCGTGCATACCGAGCATACCGAGGGCGAGCGGGTGGTCGCCCGGGACGGCACCAAGCCCCATCAGGGTCGTCGTCACCGGTATGGCGGCGGCCTCAGCGAACTCCAGGAGTTCTGCCGACGCCCCTGAGTGGACCACGCCACCGCCGGCGTAGATCAGGGGGCGCCCTGCCTCGACGATCAGGTCGAGCGCTTTATCGATCTGGCGGACGTGCCCCTCATAGGTGGGCTGGTAGCCCCGGAGAGAGACTTTTTCGGGGAGGGGAGGCCCGTTCTTCACCGGGCCGTTGGTGACGTCTTTTGGGAGGTCGACCAGAACCGGGCCGGGCCGACCGGTCCGCGCTATGTAGAACGCCTCCTGCACGACACGGTCGAGGTCGCCAGCGTCTTTCACGAGGTAGTTGTGCTTCGTTACCGGCATCGTTATGCCGGTGATGTCTGACTCCTGGAACGCATCGTTCCCGAGCATGCCGGTCGGTACCTGGCCGGTGAACGCGACGACCGGTACAGAGTCCATGTAGGCCGTGGCGATCCCCGTTACCAGGTTGCATGCGCCGGGGCCGGATGTGGCAAGGCATACCCCTACCCGGCCGCTCGCGCGTGCGTAGCCGTCGGCCGCGTGTGCCGCTGCCTGTTCATGCCTCACCAGTATATGCCGGATCGACGAGTCATAGAGCTCGTCGTAGATCGGCAACACTGAGCCACCGGGGTAGCCGAATATCGTATCCACCCCTTCGCGCTGGAGCGCTTCAATCAGAGTTCTGGCTCCGGTCTTCATGCTCTTCACCGAGTAGTCTGTTCATTCCAGCAATAACTGCTTCGACGCTCGCCATGATGATATCCGTTCTTGCGCCCCGGGATGTCACGGACTTCCCGTCTTTGCTGAGCTTCACCGAGACATCGACGAGGGCATCAGTGCCGCCGGTTATCGCATCCACGCGGTATTCGTCGAGCCGTATACTGCCGACGTCGGCGACCGATCGCTGGAGCGCGCGGATCGCCGCATCCACCGGCCCGTTCCCGACTGCGGCACCGGTGATCTCGCCGCCGTTGACGAGCATCGTCACCGATGCGGTCGGGACAGCGTTGCTCCCCGAGACGATGGTGAACTGTCGCAGCTTGAGACATGGCGTAAACTCGATATCCATGACGGTATCGGCTATCGCCATGATGTCAGCATCGGTCACCCGCATACCGGCATCCCCGACCTGTTTGATCCGGGCGACGATCTCGGCGAGCTGGTCGGTATCCGGGACGTACCCCATATCGCGGAGGGCGGCCTCGACCGCCGTAGAACCGGAGTGTTTGCCGATGACGATGCGCCGCCGGCGCCCCACCATCTCCGGGCGGATCGACTCATAGGTGCTCGCATCCCGCATCACACCGTGGGCGTGGATACCGCTCTCGTGGGTGAAGGCCATCTCACCGACGATGGGCTTGTTTGTCGCAAGCGGCACGCCGGTGAGCCGGGCGACGTGGGTCGAGAGGGGATAGAGCTCCTC
>JAAZID010000075.1 GCA_012510295.1 Methanomicrobiales archaeon
GAGGATGGGAGCACTGACGGGAGCACCGGGTTTATCCGGGAATACGAGAGCCGGGATCCCCGGGTCCACCTGATGCACAGCGATGAGCGGCTCGGGCGGGGCCGGGCGCTGAACCGTGCATTCACCGGGGCGAGGGGATCTATCGTCTGCTACTACGACGTCGATCTCGCGACCGACATCCAGCACCTCCATGAACTGGTCGGGGCCATCCGGGAGGGATACGATATCGCAACAGGCTCCCGCCTCCTCCCGGAGAGCGATATCACCCGGAGCGGCGGCCGGGAGATAGCGAGCCGCGGATACAACACATTGGTCAGGATGGTCCTCGGGAGTTCGCTCTACGACCACCAGTGCGGGTTTAAGGGGTTTCGGCGCGATCGTCTTCTCCCCCTCCTCCCGTCGGTCGATGCCGGGCACTGGTTCTGGGATACCGAGGTGCTCGTGCGGGCGCAGAGGGGTGGTTACCGGATAGCTGAATTTCCGGTGCGGTGGCGGCAGGGACCGGGGACGACGGTGCGGAAAAAAGACGTCATCGAGATGGGATCAGCGGTAATGCGTCTCTGGTGGCACCTCCATGTGGAAAAAAGCTAGCGCGATCGCCATCCCCACCCTGGTCGCGGTCGGGATCATCGCCTATATGCTCTACCGGGTATGGGATGACCTCCTGCTGACGCTTGAGCACGCCGTGCTACCCTTCCTCTTCGCTGCGGTCGGGATATGCGTCGTCGCCTGGATCCTCAGGGGTTTTCGGTACCGGTTCATCCTCAGGGGTCTTGGTATTCCGGAGAGCCTCACATTTGCAACCGCCTGCATATTCATATCCCAGACGGCAAACCTCATAGTCCCCGCCCGTCTCGGAGACTTTGTGCGGATGCTCATCCTCAAGCGCGAGGACGACGCCACCTACTCGCAGGGGTTCTCATCCATCGTCGTCGAGCGGGTCTTTGACGTCCTGATGATCGCAGTGCTCGGCGCTGTAGCGCTTCCGTTCATCCTGGCGGCCCTTGCTGTCCCGGATTGGTTTATCACCATCATAATCATCCCGCCCGCTGGGGGAGTTATTTTCTTTGTCGTCCTCCTCTGGTCGGGCAGGGTGCGATCAGAGAACCGGTTCATCGCCGCCATCCGGCAGATGCTCGACGAGGTGAAGCAGGCCTCCCTCAACCCCCGTGCCCTCACCGTGCTCAGCGGTTCATCACTCCTCGTATGGACCGTCGATATACTGGTCTGCTTCGCGGTTGTCCAGATGTTCCAGGCGCCGGTCCCGTTTGGCATCGTCGTCCTTGCTATCGTCATCGGCAACCTCGTAAAAGCGGTCCCGGTCACCCCCGGCGGGGTCGGGACGTACGAGCTCGCGCTCGCGCTGACCTTCGGGCTTGTGGGCGTGCCCGCAGCCACGGCGACGTTGATCGCGGTCATCGACCACCTGATCAAGAATATGGTCACCCTCGTCGGGGGTGTCTGGTCGATATACTACTTCGGCGACTGGTCGGTGGATCTCTTAAAGAAGGCCTTTAGTAAAGACCTCCCGAAGGAGGAGACGTTTGGCAGGTGATATGATCCTCCCTGTGCTCTCCTGGCTCCTGGTCATCAAGGTGCTCCACCTCGGCACCTGGCCGGCGCTTGACCGGACCCTCGGGAGACTCGCGGCCGCCGCCGCATACCCGGCATCGATCCTCGGGTTTGCGCTTCTCTCCTGGTACGGCGGGCTCCTCGGTCTTCCGGTGTGGCTCGCCCTCCTGCCGTTCGCAGGAGCGATCATCTATGCCGGGTCGCGGGGGTTCTACACGCGGGAGCGCCTGCGTTCATCGCTCCGCTGGGATGCCGCCTTCCTGATCCCCTTCCTCTTCATGCTTGAGGTGCGCTGGATCAACCCGACCATCTCCTACGCCGAGAAGTTCATGGACCATGCGTTCCTCGCGTCGATCATGCGGCACCCGGTCGTCCCGCCTCTCGATCCCTGGTATGCCGGCGGAACCCTGGACGTCTACTACTACATCGGCTACTGGATGAACGGAGCGCTCGGGCTAGTGGCAGGCGTGCCTTCGACGGTCACGTTCAACCTCGCCCTCCCGACCGTTCTCGGGCTTGCCACGGTCTCGCTCTACGCCCTCGGGCATCTCCTCCTGGACCGCCACCGGTGGCTCCCGGTGCTCATACTCCTCATCCCAAACCCTTCCGCGGTCTACCTC
>JAAZID010000076.1 GCA_012510295.1 Methanomicrobiales archaeon
CACGACCGGGGCGAGACAGATGGCGGCGATGACCTTACCCTGCTCAAAGAATAGCCTGGTGAGCCTCTGGAGTTCCTCGCTCCCCCAGAGGTGATCCTCTGATCCGGTGCCGCCCACAATCACGATCCCGGCGTAATTGTCGGGGTTCACATCGCCAAACGCCAGGCTCGCCTCCAGAGCAGCGCCGAGCATCCCTGTGCACGTGCCCGGGGCGGTCGAAGCGATATCGATACCGATGCCCGCTTCCTCAAACATGCGCTTCGGGATATCCAGTTCTTCATCCCGGAACCGCTCAGGCGCAATTGCAAATAAAAGGTTCATGCTGGTCTCCTATCCAGGGTTTGTTCATAAGCATATTGATGGTTGTGGGGGATGGCATCCCGGGAGTACAGACCAGGCATATACCATCACCAGACCGATATGAAATAAGATTATTATAATAATCTCGCTATCAAAGTGCAGACCCCGGACCCTGCGGAAGAGCCGGTGATCGGCTGATAACCCGCACTGGCCCGGCCACCCCGCTCCCAGAACGAGCGTGGGCGATACCGGAGAGGTGCCGGGGTGGAGGGAGACTTATGCAACGCGGCATGTATTACTGGATCATACTCGTTCTGGCACTCACGTTCATTGCGCTCGCTGGAGCAGCGGAGCCAGAAGACTATACCACTGCCTGGAACCGGACCTACGGGGGGGATGCTGCCGGGGAGGCGGCATACGCGATCATCGCCGACCGGGAGGGAGCGGGATTCTTCCTCGCCGGTGAGACCGGGACGTTCGGCGTGGGAGAGACAGATGCCTGGGTGGTCAGGCTGACACCGGAGGGCGACGAGGTGTGGAACCAGACCTACGGCATGGGGGGGCCCGACACCGCACGGTCCATCACCCGGACCGGTGACGGGAACCTCCTTGTTGCGGGGATCTTCACCTTCATCATCGATGAGACGGGGACGGATACCGACGCCTGGGTCGCAGAGATCGATCCCTCGGGGAGCGAGATCTGGAACCGGACCTACGGTGGCCCGGACGTCAACGCATCGGCAAACGCGGTGATCGAGGCTGATGACGGAGGCTACATATTCGTAGGCTCCATCGCACCCCGGGGAGAGGAGGTGTCATGGGCCTGGGCGGTCAGGTTGACCGAGTCAGGGGATGAGGTCTGGAACAGGACATTCGGCGGGGTCGGACGCAGCGCAGCAAACGCTGTTACGCACCTTCCCGATGGAGATCTTGTCTTCGCCGGCAGCACCGATTCTTCGGGCGCAGGAAAGACGGATGCCTGGGTGGTCAGGCTGACCGGGTCCGGAGATGAGGTCTGGAACAGGACATTCGGGAGTCCCGACGATGACTGCGCTCAGGCGGTGATCAACACAACAGATGGAAACATCATCATCGCCGGCACATTCACCGAGAGACCCGACAACGAGACGGTCGATACCGATGCCCTCCTCATGAAGCTCACACCTGACGGAGATATCATCTGGAACTGGATCTACGGGGAGTATGGTGTGAACGAGTCAGCCAATGCGGTCGTAGAGACCGCTGACGGCGGCTACGTATTCGCCGGAGAGACCGGTTTCTCCGGGACGGACGAGACCGACGCCTGGCTCGTCGAGACCGATGCTGAAGGAGCGGTAGCATGGAGCAGGACCTTTGGCGGCATAAACCCCGGTGACCGGGCGGCATCGATCCTGCAACTCGCAGGAGGCGAGATCCTCTTTGCAGGGACGTTCAATGCCACCGTACAGGGAGGAGAAGTAAACACAGATGCGTGGGTCGTGAGGCTGGCGCCAGCCCTGGAACCGACACCAGAACCCACAGCAACGCCCATAAAACCCCCGAAAGCACCACCGACACCCCAGAAACCGGTGATTCCGACACCGGTCGTAACTGCAACCCAGAAGCCGACAGAGACCCCGGGACCCCGGCCCACCGAGACCGTAAAGCCGACAGAAGAACTGACAACGACCCCGGAACCGACAGAAGAACCGACGGTGAAGCCGACAAGAACCTCAAGACCCCGGCCCACCGAGACCGTAAAGCCGACAGAGGAACCGACGATGACAGAGACGCAGGAACCGAACAATCAGGAGAACAACGAGGGCGATGGCTCGCTATCAGGAACAGTCTGGTATGACCTGAACACGGATGGCCACCGCGATCCGGGTGAGCCCGGCATCCCGGACATCTGCGTGCTTCTCGTCGGCAAGCGGTCCCTGCGCGACTACACCGTCACCGACACCGGGGGAACATACCGGTTCCCCTCCCCTCCCGGCGATTTTGACCACCTTGAGTTCCTCGTGCCGGACGGCTACTCCTGCACCATCCCGGGCCCGGACAATGACGCCCACTCACCAGATGGAATTGTAGCATCCGCGGGAGGTGGAGCCTCCCGACAAGCCCTGAATGCAGGTTTCACCGGAGATTACCAGACCGGGACACCGGCCGCGGCCTATGGATGGGTGCGCGGCACGATCTGGAGCGACAACAACCAGGACGGCATCATGGACGAGACCCACGGCATGGCCGGCGTCGAAATCCTTCTCCTGGATGCGGATGGCACCCCGGTGGCATCCACCCGCACGCGCAGCCATTACATCTATGAATCCATGTACCTCTTCGGCCCCCTCCCACCCGGAGAATACTCTCTCTCGTTCACTGCACTGGAGGACTACATCTTCACAGGCACCGGAGGGGGCAGCCATGCCGATCCGCTGACCGGCATGTCTGATCCTTTCAGAATAGAAGGGGGGGATGTGATCATCAGGAATGCCGGGATGATCCCTTCCCCCACCCCACCAGCGACCGCGCAGGAGCCTGATCCGACCGGGACCGAGACCCCCGGAATACCGGACGATGATGCCGCTGGCACTGAGGAGAATGAGAACGACAGCGAAATCGTGGATGATGATGCCGCCGGCGGCGAGGAGGCAACCGATGCCGGCGATGTGAACGAAACCCCGGTGGAGCCCGGAGAAGAGGATACGGCCGGTATCATCGACCTGTTCAACGACGCACCGCCTGAGAACCTGACCGGTGAGGTCACCGAAGACACCGAACCAGAGGTGACTACGACCGCATCTCTCCTGTCCAGATGGTTCAACCTCTGATCAGCACCTCAGGTGCGCTATGGAGGCGTCGCACCGGGCCCGTAGCGATAGGCGATATCAAGAACCGTTGCGCGCAGGGCTGCCTGTTCGGTGATACGGGTCTTCGGCGGCTCCCCCGTTAGCCGCGGGATCGCGGATGTGCTCTCAAGCGATCTGGATCAGTTGATCCGCCACAAGGGCGCTGAACCAGGTGAGATCCCGGAACACTGCTCTGAGTTCTTCATCCCGCTACATGCGCGAAAGCAGGAAGCGCCTCCACATCAACCGCGTGCTGAGGTGACTCCTTTCAGGACGATCCCACTCGCAACATTTATCCCGGCGGCTCTCAAGATCTCTCGCAGGTGTGAAGCGCGTGGGATATATCGACAAGATACGGCGGACCGGGAGGGATGCGAACCCCTTCTTCACGATGATGGGAATTGATGTAGGCGAATACGGTGACGGGCAGGCGCACCTCACCATGGAGGTCCGGCCGGATATGCTCAACGGTGCTGGATGGCTCCAGGGCGGTGTCTACGTGGCACTTGCGGATGAAGCGATCGCGCTTGCACTCTATACGCTTCTCGCCGGAAACGAGGATATCGCCACGATCGATGAGCACACCAGCTTCATGAAGGGCGTCAACGCCGGGATGATCGCCGCCACCGGCAGGGTCATCAGGAAAGGGCGCCGGGTGGCGTTTGCGGAGGGAGAGGTCCGGAGCGCGGAAGACGGGACCCTCCTCTCCCGGACGTCGGCATCGTTTGCGGTCATAGCGCGGTGATACCGCGACGAATAGTCCTGTCGGAATTGCTCTACTACCGTGAGCGATTTCGCGAAGGTCGTCTGAAACAATACATTCTCAATATCGGAGATCACATACATGGGATAGAGACTCTGGAGCAGACCAGAGGGGAATGAGAGTTTGAAGTATATCGTTGTAACCGGTGGCGTCATGAGCGGGCTCGGGAAAGGCATCACAACCGCGTCCATCGGCCGACTCCTGAAAAATCGCGGCTATGAGGTAACGGCGGTCAAGATCGATCCCTACCTGAACATCGATGCCGGTACCATGAATCCGGCGCAGCATGGTGAAGTCTTTGTCCTCTCCGACGGCGGAGAGGTCGACCTCGATCTCGGCAACTATGAGAGGTTCCTGGACATCAATCTCAAATCGATCCACAACATAACGACCGGGAAGGTCTACCAGCGTGTCATCGAGAGAGAGCGGCGCGGAGACTTCTCCGGCGCGACCGTCCAGATCATCCCCCACATCACCGATGAGATCAGGCACCGCATCATCCGCGCGGCGCAGGAGGAGATCAACGGGGGCCGGAAGGCAGAGGTCTGCCTTGTGGAGGTCGGCGGCACGGTCGGCGATATCGAGAGTATGCCCTTTCTGGAGGCAGTCCGCCAGATGCATGCTGAGCTTGCACCGCAGGATATGGTCCTGGTCCACGTCACACTGGTTCCGATGGATGCTATGGGCGACCTCAAGACAAAACCCACGCAACACTCGGTCAAGGCGCTCCGGGAGCTCGGGCTCCAGCCCGACATCATCGTCTGCCGGGGAAGCGAGGTGATAGGACCGCAGACGAAGAAGAAGATATCCGCCTTCACCGATGTCCCGGTAAAAGCCGTGATATCCGCAAAAGATGTCCCCGATATATACCAGATCCCGGTAGAGCTGGAGAAGGAGGGGATCGCAGAGGTCGTCTGCAACTACCTGGCCATCGAGAACCGGGAGGCGGACCCCGCGTGGTACCGGGTCGTCTCCCGGGAGTACACGAACCGGGTGACGGTCGCCATCATCAGCAAGTACGGGATCGAGGACGTCTACATGTCCATCAAAGAGTCGCTCAAGCATGCCGGGAGAGCGCTCTCTACGGAGGTGAACATCCGGTGGCTGGATGCAGAGACGCTCGGCCCGCAGGATCTCGCCGACGTCGACGGAATCCTGGTCCCGAGCGGGTTTGGCAAGCGGGGCGTTGAGGGGAAGATCCGGGCGATCCGGTACGCACGCGAGAACAAAAAGCCTTACCTCGGCATCTCCCTCGGCTTCCAGCTCGCGGTGGTCGAGTACGCGCGGCACGTCCTCGGCATCCCCGACGCCACCAGTGAAGAGATGGAGGACGGGACGCATGTCATCGCCATCCCGGGAGAGGAGGATGCCAGCGGAGCGATGCACCTCGGGAACTGTAACGTCACCCTCAGGGAGGGTACCATGGTTGCCGGCCTCTACGGTACGACAACGACCGTTGAGCGCCACCGCCACCGCTATGAGGTGAACCCGGAGTTTGCACGCGACCTCGAGGATGCCGGTCTCGCCTTCACGGGATTCTGCGAAGACCGTATCGAGGTCTGCGAGCTCACTGATCACCCCTTCTACCTCGCCACGCAGTTCCACCCGGAGTTCAGGTCGAGCCCGACAAACCCCTCCCCTCCCTACATCGGCTTTGTAGATGCATGTAAGAAGAGCAGGATATATTCAGGGACAGGTGAAACACCAGAATGGTGAACGTCGAGGAGTTCATCGGTGAAGCGATCCAGCGGATACGGGATGTTGCCGGGGAAGAACGGGTCGTGATAGCGCTCTCGGGCGGCGTGGACTCGTCTGTCTGCGCTGCGCTTGCCGCCCGGGCCATCGGTGACGCTCTCATACCGATATACGTCGATACCGGTCTCATGCGAAAAGGCGAGACCGGGCAGATACAGGCCCTCTTCGCGGACATGAACCTCCACGTCGTGGATGCGGGCGACGAGTTCTTCGAGGCCCTCAGGGGTGCCACCGATCCCGAAGAGAAGCGCAAGATCATCGGTGAGAAGTTCATCCGGATATTTGAGCGGGAGGCGAAACGGACGGGGGCGACGATGCTCCTGCAGGGGACGATCCGCTCCGACCGCATCGAGAGCGAGGGGGGGATAAAGAGCCACCACAACGTCGGCGGCATGCCCCTCGATATGGAATTTTCGGGCGTCATCGAGCCGCTCGCCGACCTCTACAAGGACGAGGTCCGCGAGGTGGCCGGCGGGCTCGGGCTCCCGGCGGAGATCCAGCACCGGATGCCCTTCCCGGGCCCGGGGCTCGCCGTCAGGATGCTCGGCGAGGTGACCCGGGAGAAGGTCATGATCGTCCGGGAGGCAAACGCCATCGTCGAGGAGTGTCTGGTGGAGGAGTTCGAACCCTGGCAGTGCTTTGCGGCGCTGCTCGGTCGCGGGACCGGTGTGAAGGATGGCGCACGGCTCCACGGCTGGATCGTCGCGATCCGGGCCATCGAGTCTCAGGGTGGCATGACCGCCGAACCCCTGCTCCTGCCCTACGATACCCTCACCGGGATGGTATCCCGGATCACCTCCGAGATCCCGGGGGTCGCCCGGGTGGTCTATGACCTCACCCCGAAACCCCCGGCGACGATTGAATATGAGTGAGAACATGACAGAAGATTCACGGGTGCTTGATGCACGTTATCATATGCCCGCATTCGGCCGGACGATGAAGATCGTCCGTGGTGCGGGGTCGCGCGTCTGGGATGACCAGGGACGAGAATACATCGACTGTGTGGCCGGTATTGCGGTCTGCAGCACCGGCCACTGCCACCCGGCGGTTGTCGCGGCGATATGCGACCAGGCCGGCCGCCTGATCCACTGTTCGAACCTCTACTACGTCCCGAACCAGGCGGAACTTGCGGAGAGGCTCGTGGGGCTCACGGGACTCGGAAAGGCGTTCTTCTCAAACTCCGGCGCCGAGGCAAACGAGGGCGCCATAAAGCTCGCCCGCGTCCGGACGGGGAGAAAGAAGTTCGTCGCGTTCACCCACGGGTTCCACGGCAGGACCTGCGGGTCGCTCGCCGTCACCCACAAACCTGCGATCCGGGAGCCCTTTGAGCCGCTCTCGCCCGCCTGTACCTTCGTGGAGTACGGGGATCTCGACGGCCTCGCAGAGGTCGTCGATACGGATACCGCGGGGATCTTCGTCGAACCCGTCCAGGGCGAGGCGGGCGTCATGATCCCGCCGGCAGGCTTCTTCCGGGGCATCAGGGATATCTGCGATGATACTGGCGCACTGATGATCGTCGACGAGGTGCAGACCGGCATGGGCCGGACCGGGAAGTGGCTTGCCACCCAGTATACCGGCGTCACGCCCGATATCGTGACGCTCGCAAAGGGGCTTGCAAGCGGGTTTCCGATCGGCGCACTCATCGCCCGCGAGGGACTTGAGTTTACGCGGAGCGAGCACGGGAGCACGTTTGCCGGGGGACCGCTCGCCTGCGCCGCGGCGCTCGCGACCATCGACGTCATCGAGGAGGTCCTCCCCACCATCCCGGTGAAGGGCGAGCGGTTCCTGAAGGGTCTTGCCCGCCACAACCCACGGGGATGCGGCCTGATGATCGGTATGTCGGTCGGCGACCGGTGCCCGGAGGTGCAGCAGGCCTGCGCTCGAGACGGGGTGCTCGTCAACTGCGCCGCCGATGGGAATCTCCGGCTTATTCCGCCGCTCGTGATCACGGACGAGGAGATCGACACCGCCGTCGATGTCGTCAATGCGGCGCTTGGTTAGGGCGCAGTACGCGGGTGCGGCGGGCTACTCCTACGCAAAGTCTGCGGAAGATGTCGCGCGGGAGCACGGCATCGACCGGGTGGCCCGTCTCGCGAGCAACGAGAACCCCCGCCCACCCTCACCGACCGTGATCGAAGCGGCGAACGAGGCCCTCCGGGGGGCAAACCGTTACCCCGACGTGCGGGCTACGGCGCTCATCGATGCCCTCCGCCGCTACCACGGCGACTACCGGTTCGTCACCGGCGCCGGGATGGACGGCGTCATCGAGACGGTGATCCGGACGGTCGTTGAGCCCGGGGAGGCGGTCGTCATATCGACCCCGACCTTCTCCTTCTACGGACTTGCGGCGGCGGCGTGCGGCGGACAGGTCGTGAATGTGCCCCGGCGCGCTGACTTCTCGGTCGACACGGAGGCCTTCATCGAGGCATGCCGGAGGCCAAAACTCGCCTTCCTCTGCTCCCCGAATAACCCCACAGGAAACCCGGTCCTGCCGGAGATGGTCGGGGAGATCCTCGACGAGATGGAGGGACTCCTCTTCCTCGATAACGCCTACGTCGAGTTCTCGGGCATCGACTACCGCCCCCTCATGCGACGGCACGAGAACCTGATCATCGGGCGGACGATGTCAAAGGTCTTCGCCCTCGCCGGGTTACGGGTCGGCTACGCATTCGTCCCGGAGTGGTTTGAGCCCTTCTACCGCCGGGCGGCGACACCGTTTGCCCTGAACGCGGTCTCCGTAGCGGCGGCGGTAGCGGCTCTTGCTGAGGGGGACCGGGTGCGTGAGACCTGCGATCATGTCCGGCAGTGGAGAGAGAGGTTCACCGAGGAGGTGCCGTTCCGCACGTATCCATCGGACGCAAACTTCGTCATGATCGACGTCTCCCCCCTGACCGGCGATGATGTGGTGGAGCGCCTCGCGGCAAAAGGCGTCCTCGTCCGGTCCTGCACATCATTCCCCGGGCTCGGCGACCACTACATCAGGGTCTGCATCGGCGATGACTGGGAGAACAAACGGTTCATCGAGGCGATTAGATCCCTATGATGATCGGTATCACCGGCACGCCCGGCACCGGGAAGACATCGGTTGCGGCTGAACTCGCACGGCGGGGCTACCGGGTCGTCCACCTGACCGACACGGTGCGGCCCTACATCATCGAGGAGGACCGCGACCGCCGGGTGCCGGTTGTCGATGTCGATCGGTGGGCAGCGGAGTTCGAACCAATCGATGGGATCGTCGAGGGGCACCTCGCACACTACCTCCCCTGCGACCGGGTGGTGGTTCTCAGGTGCCGCCCCGACGCTCTGAGGCAGCGCCTCTCCACCCGAAACTATCTCCCCGCAAAGGTCAGGGAGAACGTCGAGGCGGAGGCTCTCGACGTCATCCTTATCGAGACGCTTGAAGAGCATCCGGCCGAGCACGTCTTTGAAGTGGATACAACCGCTCTCTCCGCCGGTGAGTGTGCAGACTGGATCGAGCAGTTTATTCGGGGAGAACTGCCATCATCCTACGGATCCATCGACTGGACCGACTATCTGGATTCTGACGTATGACACTGGACCAGTTCAGACCGCATATGCAGGGCATCACCAGGCCCGTGGTGACCCTGACCCGAAAGCTCGGTATCACCCCAAACGAGCTCTCCGCTGCGTCTTTTTTTGTATCGGTACTTGCCGGTATCGCGTTCTACGCAGGTGACATCGTGGTCGGTGTCACCATGGTAGCCCTCAACGCCATATTCGATGCGCTTGATGGAGCCCTCGCCCGGGATATGGGGGTAGCGGGACCCCGTGGGGACTTCCTGGACCATGTCATCGACCGGTACGCAGATATATTCATCATCACCGGGATCTTCGCAGGCGGGGCTGCACCCTGGCCAATCGGCGTATTCGCCCTGACCGGTGTCCTGATGTCATCGTACCTCGGCACCCAGGCACAGGCCGTCGGTGTCGGCAGGTACTACGGCGGCATCCTCGGCCGTGCGGACCGCCTGGTGCTGATCATTATGGCGAGCATACTCACGATCGCGATCCCGGGGGAGATCTACGGCCTGAACTACCTCGGATGGATCCTCGTCATATTCGGCATCCTCGGGCACTATACCGCCATCCAGCGGTTCGCCCATGTCTGGCAGAACATCGAGGGCCGGTAGGGGCGAGTCTTTTGCGTAACAGGCGCAGAGCAACGATGCACACATGACCGGTGTGAGTCGCGCTCCTCCGCTTCCTTTATCCACGATCGGGCATTCCCCCCCTACAGATGCGTGGTTGATGGGGTGCACACAAACTAAGGGTTGAGCAAGTAGATACTGTACGTGAGGCGGATTGCAAAGGTTGCCCAGAAGAGGCAGGGCATGAGCAGCACCGCCGCAGGCACCGATACCCGGTAGAAGGCACCGATCGTCATGAGGATCGCAAACCAGAGGAGAATGCTCCCGATGAGGGCGAAGAACGGAACCTGAAGTGTGAAGAGGAGGTATGACCAGATGACGATGAGGGTCAGCTGGACAGCGAATATTGCCGTCGCCTCCTGCACGTTCTTCTGGCTCCATCCCTTATTCCAGATGAGGTAGAGTGTTACACCCATGAGGATAAAGAGCAGCATCCAGGCGGGGTTAAAGAACCATGCCGGAAGGAACAGGGCGGGTCCGGCAAACGCGGTATACCAGGTACGTACGGCTGGCGTCGTGAAGATCAAACCGGCCCATCCGACAAGAAGACAGACCGTGATCGCCGCAAAGAGTCGAGTAACCCGGAGGACCGCAGATGACACGACGCTATATATTGAATCTTATTACTTAAACTTTGCGGTGACAGGGCGTCCCGCTCATCCACTCTCTCCCCCGGCCGGATGCCCACCGGTGTCCCCGTCGCTCCCGGAGGGAAATGCTTTGCGAAGAGTAAAACGGAACGCTGCGCCGAGATCTGGCCGTCCTTCCACCCGATCCTCCACCCAGAGGGTGCCGCCGTAACGTTCGATGAGTGTCCTGACGATAAAGAGTCCAAGTCCATCGCCACACCCCCGGGTCCATCTCCGGTCGAACTGGTGGGTGATCGATCCCTTGAGGGAGTCAGGTATGCCCGGTCCGGTATCCTCGATGGAGACCAGCATATTCTCACTGTCGTAATCCTCGAACCTGATAGAGATCTCGACGCTGGGGTGGCCAGGCCTGGTAGCGTTCTGGATCAGGTTCGAAAAGATCTCCGGGAGGAGGTCGTCGGCCCAGATCTTCCGGGGCATGCCCTCAAGATCGATCGCAACATCGGGGAAGGCCGCGACCGCTTCCCTGACGACAGGATACAGGTCGACCGGATCGAGATCAGGCGTCTCCTGATGGATGCGGCGGATCGTGGAGACGTTCCCGAGGATCTCCTTGCTTCTCCGGACGCCGCTCGTGATCTCCTGTGCGTACCGGGCGCCCTCTCCCTCCAGAGTCTCGATAAGGAGGTCAGCGTAGAGACCCGAGACGTTCTCGATGTTCCTGATGTCATGCGTCATGATATCCAGGTAGAGGTTCGCCTCCCGGTTTGCGGCCTCCAGCCTCTTGTAGAGCACACCCCTGAGTATACCTGACCCGATCTCTTTACTTATCATCTCGATCAGTGCTCGCTCATCCCGGGAGAAGGAATCTTTTGTCTGGCTCCCGACATAGACTGCCCCGACAACGACCGCCTCTGCTATAAGCGGGATACAGGCGAGCACCGAGACATCGAGTTCCCTGAGTATACCTGCCTCAATGGTGTTGAGGCCAGGGCGCTGTTCTATGTAGCGAGGCTGGCCGGCGACAAATACGAAGTTGAACGGCCAGTGATGGATCTTGATCATGCGGTTTTTTGGCATGTATGACGGCGGCACGCCCCTCTGGTGCTGCGCCAGAGCCCGTTTTCGCTCGGCATCAAGCATGTAGATGATGCCGACATGGAAACCCATCAGTTCAAGCATCTTCTCAAGCGACTCTTCCAGGTGTTCGGCAAGGGAGAGGGATGTAGCGGAGGTGCTGATGATCTGGTTGAGGATCATGAGCTGTTC
>JAAZID010000077.1 GCA_012510295.1 Methanomicrobiales archaeon
GAGCAGGGGTCGACCGCCTATACATCGAACAAGGGGACGCCCCGGCTCAGGGGCGCCATCAGCCATTACCTCGATAGCCGATTCGGCACTCCCTATGATCCCGAGGAGGAGATCATCGTGACGTGCGGCGTCTCGGAGGCGGCTGATATCGCCATCAGGGCTGTCGTGGATCCCGGCGATGAGGTCCTGGTCGCCGAACCCTGCTATGTCTCCTACACCCCCTGCGTCTCCCTCGCCGGCGGAACCCCGGTGACGATCCCTTGCCGTGCTGAGGATGAGTTCCGGTTGACGGCCGACGCACTCGCGGAGAGCATCACCCCGAGGACGAAAGCCCTGATAACAAATTTCCCGAACAACCCCACCGGCGGTGTGATGCAGGAGGCGGACTGGCGCGCCGTCGCTGACCTCCTGGTCGACCATGACCTCCTCCTCATCAGCGACGAGGTCTACGCTGAGCTCACCTACGGCGGTAATCACTTTTCGCCGGCGTCGATACCCGAACTCCGCGAGCGGACGATCACCCTCAACGGGTTCTCGAAGGCCTTTGCGATGACCGGGTGGCGGATAGGCTACCTCTGCGCGCCGCCGGAGATCGCTGCGGCTGCGTTGAAGATCCACCAGTACGTCGCGCTCTGCGCTCCGGTGATGGGGCAGGTGGCGGCGTATGAGGCGCTCCGGGCCGGGGAAGCGGAGAAGGATGCGATGGTCAGGGAGTACCGGCTCCGCCGCAACCTCATCGTCGATGGACTGAACAAACTCGGTCTCTCCTGCCACCTCCCCCGGGGTGCGTTCTATGCCTTCCCCTCGGTGGAGAGCACCGGCATGACCGATACCGAGTTTGCGGAGGGACTCCTCCATGAGCAGCATGTGGCAGTTGTCCCGGGGAGTGTGCTCGGGCCATCCGGCACCGGCCACCTGCGCTGTGCCTATGCGGTCTCGCGGGACGATCTCAAGGAAGCCCTTGCGCGCATAAAGGTCTTCCTGGATTCAAGAGCGTGAAAAAGCCACCGGTTAACCGGTGGCAAATCGATACATTTTTAACCATAATTGCAACATAAGCGGCCGGCATTCTATTGTCAGACAGTGGAATGACGGGTAGAGAACCCCTTTACTTCCACTGGAGATGTGGATCAATTCGGGGATTTTGATCGGCAGATGAGCCGCCATCTTCACCTCATGGTCATGCCCCGGTCCCGGGAATGCCCGTTAGATCGCCGGGTTCGCATCCGCGCTCTGCTCACGAAACTCTCGTAGGAGTTCATACTGCCGATTTGGGAAAATCTCGATGCGACGGCCTTCGATATATGAGAGATGAGGTTTCCAGTGGAAATGAAGGGGTTCTGAACCTGCAGTGATCGGCCTGGAGGATCTTTTGCGGCCGCAAAGGTTGATATGGAATGCCCGATTGCTCACTCGAATACTGGATGTACGCACATATTGGCAGAAAATGGGTATGGCAGGCCGGCGCGGGGCGCCGGGCGATGCGCTCGCTGTGGTCGAGGGTAACTGTGCCGGGATATACCCGGGATCTATTTTGTCGGGTAATACATTCCACTGGAAAAGGTCTGGCCGACTTCCGGGCGGTGGGTGGTGAAGGCCGCCCTTGCCGGTCCGGGAGTGTCGGGTGTTCCCGGGAGCACCTGTGTGACAGATGCGCGAACATACCACATCGCCCGTGGGGCGTCCTGACGGTGGTGAAGCGGTATCAGCACCGGTGAAGCGCGCCGGCCGGCGATCTCTCTTTGCGCGCCGAGCCCCTCAAAACGGGGTGCGAGGGCTTCGCTCGCAGTTGCGGCGGAGGGCGGGCTGCATGGATCGAGGAGGGGTTATGTCTCTCGCGGTAGAGGCGGAGTCGAATGATCGAAGGTCTGCCAGGCGCGCGCAGTCTGGACATTCAGGATCGCTGTCAGGCACAGAGGAGAAGAGCAAATGAACAGGGAAAACAGACAACACCGCACAGAAACCGGGATTACGCCAGAATCTCATTTCAATACATTCAAAACTTATATAGGCGGGTTAGTACTTCTTTTCAGTTAAGAGGTTTTATCTTGGCGGGTCATGAGGTGAGAGATCCTGTTCATGGTTTTATAAAATTCAGCGATTTCGAAAGAGACCTGATTAACCACCCGATTTTCCAACGATTGAGGAGAATTAAGCAATTAGCTCTCACAGACATGGTTTACCCCGGCGCAACCCACACCCGGTTTGAACATTCGCTCGGTGTCATGCATGTGGCGTCGAGGATGTTCGATTCGATTGTGAGTGATGAGAAAAATCAGAAAGTTCTGAAGGATACGTATAGCCTGGAAGGTAAGGGTCTGGAAACAGTAAGGCAAACTATTCGACTGGCTGCTCTACTTCACGATATTGGTCACGGTCCTTTCTCTCATGGTGGGGAAGACCTTTTTCCGGTAAATCCGGCTGGTAAAAATCCCGGATCAGGTAACAGATACAAGCACGAAGATTACTCTGTCGCCCTGATACGTGGCCCTCTCCGGAAGATCATTGAGGGTAACCAGTATAACCAGAGTAATTTGCGAATCACTGCGGATGATATTGCAGATTTGATTGAGGGAAGACCGGGTGGACTTGAGCACATATTCTTCTGGAGAACCTTGATCTCAAGTCAACTGGACGCAGATCGGGCGGATTATCTCCTGCGTGACTCCCACCATATCGGTGTGAAGTATGGTATCTTCGATCTTGAAAGGTTGCTCGGGACAATGACGCTGGGAGAGGATCCTGAGACCAAAGATATCGTGATTGGCATTCATGAGGATGGTTGGCATAACGCTGAAGCGCTCATCATCGCTCGCTATCAGTTCTTTTCCCAGGTCGCTTACCATCATGTCAGGCGTGCATACGACATAATGCTGAAACAGGCCCTGCTGACGACTGTCGGAGAATACCCCTCTCCTGGTTCTGGGGATAGTCTCAGCGATTACGTAAAGCTGGATGATCCTCGCATCTGGACAAGGATACTCGATAGTGAAGATCCTTCCTGTAAGGCGTTGTTAGAGCGAAAGCACCTGAAATCTGTTTACCAGATTGAGGATATGAACAGAATCCCGGACTGTGGCGAGGTCGATCAGACACTTCAAACGCTTACGGGGGCAGGAATCCAGCATTATGTGGATGATAGAGAGAATGAATGGTATAAGTTTCAAGGAGATGTTGGAATGAGCGACCAGATCTGGATTATCGCTAATAACAAATCTGCCGTACCGCTCTCCCAGTACTCGAAAGTTATTGATAGTCTCAAACCCTCAAGGCAGATAAGGATATATGTGGATTATCATAATGAAAAACGTGCGAAAGACCTCATTGGAGGGAGTTGTCCATGACAGAAGTTGATAACCCGGGGCCGTTGCAGATTGTATATCTTGTCAAAAAATTGTCCGATATGTCATATCCCCAGATCGGCAGGACTGTTATCCAGAAAATGACGTATTTAATCTCAAGAGAGGGATTAGCAGACTATACCTTCTCGCTTTATCATTACGGGCCGTATTCTGGTCGGGCCTCTTCAGATTTAGACCAGATCTCTGCATCAGGTATGGTGAATGTAGAATGGCAGGGTGATAAAGGGTATTTCATCTCACCAGAACAGAAAGGTATCCAGGCAATTGAGAAGTTAAGCCCTTCAGAGAGATCTGAGATAGACAGAGTCGTTGAAAGGTATCATGAGTTTAGCGCTATTAAGCTTTCACTGATTGCTACAGCCTTGTATGTGATCGATAAAAATAACGTCACCGATGATGAAGAGCTCATTGATGTAGTAACATCATTAAAGCCACAGTATGCCGGGAGGGTTGAGCAAATACTCCGTGAAGCAGAAATCATCCCGCTAGCCACAGTTAACATATGAGCACCTGGCCCCTACCCCTCTCTTCCAGAGGTTAATGCCGGGTGCCACTCCCGGGATTGATGGGGGCACGTGGATCCCGGTGAACCAACTGTTTTCTGCCCCATTTAAGGTTTTCTGGTGGGGTTATCCCTGGTTTAGCTCATCTCGAAGTTCATAGTTAGTCAGGTACATTCGGTGCTTTTATCTCCATGTATCACTCCATCCTACTTGATAGAACAATGACCTGTACTATTATCGTCGGCGGATTCTTTGGTGATGAGGGAAAAGGAAAGATCGTGGCCCACATCGCTCATCAGGATAAGCCATCCATCATATCGCGGGGTGGCGTCGGCCCGAACGCCGGGCATACCGTCTGTGTCGGGGACAAAGAGTATGGGGTCAGGATGGTCCCCTCCGGGTTCGTCTACCCGGAAGCAGATCTCATGATAGGAAGCGGTGTCCTCGTCGATCCCCGGGTCTTTCAGAAGGAAGTCAATATGCTCGGCGTCCAGGACAGGATCTTCATCGACGGCCGGTGCGGTGTCATCGAGGAGGAGCATATCGCCCGGGACCGGGGGAGCGAGCACCTGCACAAGAAGATCGGGAGTACCGGAACCGGGTGCGGGCCGGCGAACGCCGACCGCGTGCTCCGGATCTCCCGGCAGGCAAAAGATGTCCCGGAGCTCTCGGATTACATCACCGATGTTGCCCAGGACGTAAACGATGCCCTCGACCGGGACGAAGTGGTCCTCCTTGAGGGAACCCAGGGCTTCGGTATATCGCTCTACTTCGGGACATACCCCTTCGTGACCAGCAAAGATACATCCGCCTCCCAGATAGCCGCCGATAGCGGTGTCGGCCCCACCCGGATTGATGACGTCATCGTCGTCTTCAAGGCCTACCCGACCCGGGTCGGTGAAGGACCGTTTGCAACCGAGATATCGCCGGAGAAGTCGAACGAGCTCGGTATCGAGGAGTTCGGCACCGTCACCCGCCGCCAGCGCCGCATCGGCCTCTGGGATGGGAAGATGGCCCGCTATTCGGCGACGATCAACGGGTGCACCCAGGCTGCCATAACCGGGATCGACCGGGTCGATCCGGCCTGTTTCGGCGTGACTGAGTACGACCAGCTGACAACCCGGGCAAAAGACTTCATCGCCCGGGCCGAGAAGGACATCGGAAAACCCGTCACCCTGATATCGACGGGCCCCGAGATGACCCAGATCATCGACCTCCGGGGGGAGTTATGAGACGGAACCTCATGGATATCATCTGTTGTCCGGTCTGCAAGGGCACCCTCCTGCTCACCGTGACCGAAGAGAACGATGAAGAAATACTTGAGGGAACCCTCCGGTGCGAGGCGTGTCGCGTCGACTACCCCATCGATGAGGGTATCCCTAACCTTCTCCCGCAGGCTCCCTGCGAGGACTGAGCCTGCCGATGTCGGAGATTCACCTCAACCGCCGGGGGATCAACTCCATCGAGGTTCCGGAGAAGGTAGAGACGACGCCGGGGAGCGATCTCACTCTCCACCTCGTCAACCACGGTTCTCCGCTCCACATCACCCTCGCCTCGACGAGCTCTTCACCTTTCACCGATTTTTTCCACGAGAACCTCTATGTGGTCGGGGGTGAGGAGGTCATCATTCCTATCCGGGAGGATGCGTACCCCGGTGTCTTCTCCGTGGCGGTAATATCGGGGTATGGCGCCAGGAAGGTGGAGTTCCGTGTTGTGGTCCGGGAGCGGGCAGCCCCGGCGCCTGAACCGGTCGTGGTCGCTCCTGTCGCGCCGGCCCGGGCGGCCCTTCCCGGGTGGCAATCCGCCGCCCCGGCCCTTCTCTCCTGCGCCGCTGCCCTGGTGCTCTACGGGCTGTGGCTGGTGTACCGGGATGATATCCTCAACGTCGCCGCGTTTGTGGCGCTCTTCATCGGGGTCATCCTCGCATGGTTGCAGCAGCGGTCGTAGTCGCCGCGTCGCTGCTGGTGGATCGGCTGGTCGGGGACCCCCATTCCCGGTACCACCCGGTCGCACTCCTCGGCCGGTTCATCGGGTGGTGGGGGGTCCCGGGGCGCTTTCCGGCGGGCTTCGAACGGGCTTATGGCGCTATCGGCGCCCTCCTGACGATAGCGCTCTTCGTTCTTCCGTTTCTCCTCGTCCAGGTCGCCGCCCCCTGGTACCTCTACATCCTCCTCGCGCCCTTCCTCCTCAAGGTCTGCCTGGCCTGGCGGTCGCTTGAGGAACATACCCTGGCGGTCGTGCAGGCGCTCGGGACCGGCGGCATCGATGCGGCCCGGGCCCGGGTCGGCATGGTCGTGAGCCGGGATACGGCGGATCTTGAGCGCGAACAGATCCTCTCGGCTGCGTATGAGTCGATGACCGAGAACCTGGTGGACAGCATCATATCCCCGCTCTTCTACTTCGGGCTCTTCGGCCTCGCCGGGGCGGCGGCTTTCCGCGCGACGAACACCATGGATGCGATGCTCGGCTACCGGGACGAGCGAATCCGGATCGGGTGGTTTGCGGCACGCGCGGATGATATCCTGAATTTCATCCCCGCCCGGATCGCCGGCGCTATCCTGCTCGTATACTTCACCCTGCTCGGCCGGGGCGGGCCGGCCTGGAGAGCGTTTCGCCGGGATGCGAAGAAACGCCCCGGGTTCAACGGCGGTATACCGATGGCGATCATCGCCGGCGGCGTCGGGGTGTGTCTTGAAAAGCCAGGCGTCTACGCGCTCGGCGATGCAGAACAGACCCTTGAAGAGGGGAGCACGGGAATCATCCGTGCGGTCAGGGCGGCGGTGATCATCTTTGCCGCTATCGAGATCGCCGCACTATTTTTATTGTGGTCCGTGAGCTATACATAGGAATAATGAAACTTGAGGAACTGAGATCTGGCACCGAGCTGATCGAGCGCGGCTTTGCATCACTGCTGGATGGTGGCGTCATCATGGACGTCATCGATGCAGAGCAGGCAGTGCTCGCCGAAGATGCCGGTGCCGTCGCTGTTATGGCGCTTGAGAGAGTCCCTGCTGATATAAGAGCGGCCGGGGGCGTGGCCCGCATGGCCGATCCCCAGAAGATCACTGAGATAATCGATGCGGTCTCCATCCCGGTGATGGGGAAGGCGCGGATCGGCCATTTTGTCGAGGCGCAGGTCCTGGAGGCGCTCGGTGTGGATATGGTCGACGAGAGCGAGGTTCTGACCCCGGCGGACGAACAGTTCCATATCGATAAGACCCGATTCGATGTCCCGTTCGTCTGTGGTGCCCGGAATCTCGGCGAAGCACTCCGCCGGATCAACGAAGGCGCGGTGATGATCCGGACGAAGGGCGAGGCCGGGACCGGCAACATCGTCGAGGCGGTCCGCCACATGCGGGCGATCATGGGCGGGATCCGGGCGCTCTCGGGACTCTCCCGCCAGGAGCTCGTCGACCAGGCCCGCGAGATCGAGGCGCCTATAGAGCTCGTCATCGAGTGTGCAGAGCTCGGTCGCCTCCCGGTGGTGAACTTCTCGGCCGGCGGTGTAGCGACGCCTGCCGATGCGGCGCTCATGATGCAGCTCGGGGCCGACGGTGTCTTCGTCGGGTCCGGGATATTCAAGTCGGCAAAACCCGAGGTGACCGCCCGCGCTATCGTCGAGGCGGTGAAGCATTACGATGACCCGAAGGTCATTGCCGACGTGAGCAGGGGGCTTGGCGAGGCGATGAAGGGGCTGGATATCCGCATGCTCCGGGAGGACGAGATCCTCCAGACCCGCGGAAGGCTCTGAGGTCTTCATTTTTGGTGGCATCGCCGGGTGTGGGATGACATCATGAAAAAAGATCTCATCATCGAATGGAGGCGGACCGGAGAAGATACTGAGCCGGCTCTCCCGGCAGTCCTCGCGGAGATCCGTATGCTCCTTGAGATGGAGGGGGTCAGCGTGCGGGTAGTCGAGACCATCCTCCCGCCAGGAGATGCGGCCGCCCTCCTCTTCAACGGTGTGCCGGTCGAGGATCTCCTTGAGGGGGTCGAGGTGATTCCTCCGTCCTGTAGCTCTTGCGATTCCTGCGACGCGGAGACGGAGTGCCGGATGATCCGCTACAGCGGCGAGGACTACGGGGCGATCCCGCCTGACCTGATCGGCCGGGCGGCCGTAAAGGCGCTCGAGATGGAGTGACGGGGGCCGGCGTAAAGTCCCCCACGCAACCCCGGGAAAACCCGTGTAAGATCGGTTGCCGGATAGCAGACGCCCTCCCGGCCGGGCCATAGGTAGCGTTCCAACTTATAGAGATTAACAATTTTGAAAAGTTAAATGGATATATTGAATAGCAATCGTCTCCCAGGTGGATCAGGAGTCTTCCGGCGCCTTTACACGGTGTATGCCGGTGTGGACCGATAATAGGATGTGATTACTATTCCAAAAAATCGTTATCTCTTACTGATCCTGCTCGGCGTCTGTGCAGTCCTTCTCTGCGCCTCCGCCGCCTGCACAGGTACCCAGGAAACACCATCTGCAGATGAGACCCGCACCATAACCGACATGGCGGGCCGGACCGTCGTCGTGCCGTCGGAGATCAGGAGTGTCCTCTGCACGTCGCCGCCGTCGACGAACCTCGTCTACATGGTCGCACCCGATCGTCTCGCAGGCTGGAGTTTCACGCCCGAGAAGGACTACACCCCCGCGAAGTACGCGGCGCTCCCGGTCGTCGGGGGCTGGTTCGGGAAGGAGGCCGGCAACTACGAGAACTTCATATCGATGAAACCCGACATCGTCGTCGAGGGTTACACCACCGACGGCGGGGCGGCGGGCGCTACCGTCGCTGAACGGCAGGATAAGATGGGTTCGATCCCGGTCGTCGCCGTCGAGGACACCACCAACTCCATCGGCTACTCTGCGCCCATCAGGTTCATGGGCGACCTCCTCGGCGAGGAAGAGCAGGCCGAAGCGATGATCTCCTTCTACGAGGGCGTGCTCGCCACGGTTACGGGGCGCGTTGCTTCGATCCCGGATGATGAGCGGGTGGGGGTCTACTACGCCGAAGGTCCAAAGGGGCTCTCGACCGATCCCACGGGCTCGCACCACTCCGAGCTCATCGAACTCTGCGGCGGGAAGAACATCGCAGACTGCGCGCTCACGCCCGGTATGGGGA
>JAAZID010000078.1 GCA_012510295.1 Methanomicrobiales archaeon
CCATCGAACGTCGCAATGTCAGCCTGGGGGATCGAGTACTCTGCGTATAGCGGTTCAGCGGTCACCCTGCCAACAGACAGGCGTAACGGCACGGTCTCGGTATGGTTCAGGGGTGGAAACGCCCGCCGCATGGCTGTGAGCGCATCGGGGAGCAGGGTGAGGTTCAGGTAACGGCGTGACATAGTCCTCCTCAATAACAGGTCCAATTCAAGAACCCGAGCATATACATAATTATTTGTTATATTTTATTAAAGGTAGTTGTTTCCTACCGGCGGATCTCGCAATCAAAGAGCACCGCTTCGTCGCACGCAAAGACTGCATCGACCATCCCGGGTATGGTCCGGAGATGGAAGATCACCGCCACTCCTGGGCATGCAAAGATGTAGCGACTCTCTCCTGAACACTCCAACCGGTGGTTTCCCGGCCGCGCACCGGTGATCCCGATGAGCGCGTCGGCGATGCAGGGATCTGCGCCGATCGTGACCACGACCTGCGGGTGCCGCAGGTCGCGCCTGAGGATGCGTGTCGCGGCCTCCGCGATCCGCACCGCGATCGCTGCCCCGGGACAGAGCTCCCCATGGTAGTTCACCGCTTCGCGGATGAGCCCCTTCCGGTAGTCGCCAGGCCCCATCTTCTCGATCTTTTCGGTCCGATCATGGCCGGTCGCGGAGAAGACGCAGTCCCATCCTGTCTGGTAGGGTTTGATGTCGATCACCGGCGTCCCGTCGATCACATCCACATTCTCAAGCTCAAGGATTCGCCCTTCCCGGACACCGCGCAGTCGCACAACAGAGACAGAGAGAGGGTTTGGCCTCTCCGGTGAACGGAGCGAGAAGACACCCTTCCGGGGGAGGTCTGGGGAGACCTTCCGTGCCACCGCCTCAAGGACAGTCCGGTCGGCCTCATGCAGCCAGCAGATCAGGATGAGATGCGAGTTCTCTTCAACGCCTGACAGAGCGCCGGCGTAATCAGGGAAGACCTCGATCTCAGCTGTGACACCCTGAACCGGCATATCGCTCCTTGAGCAGAGACGCGATCGCACAATTCCGATAGGGGAGAGTTCCATGCACTATACGCGCTCAAGGATCGCCCTTTCAGTACGCAGTCTTCTCAAAGTACGACTGCGCCCGACAGTCGGCACAGACCCCATCTACGAGCAGGTTATCAGGAACCATCTCACTGCAGATAGTGCAGACAGCGGATCTCCAGGGTTCTTTTCGCGGCACTTTCACCCGCACCCACTCGTACGAGAGGATATCACGCCCGGCATCGATGAGCTCATCGATGAGCGCGGTGCCCCGCGTCCTCGGGTCGAAGAGCGGATCTTTTGTGTACCAGAGTGCGAATGTCGGATACTTGCCGATCTTCTCACCATCGACGAAGACCCGGATCCCATCGATCTGCGGCGTCTCGGCCTGCCGGTTCATGGTGATGGCAAACTTCCCTATGGGGAACACCCGGAGGCGGCCGTTGCCGATCGTGCAGCTGGCGATCACCTGCAGGGCGTCCGGCAGACACCTTGTGGTCTCGCAGACAGCGTAGATCTTCTCACCAGCGGGAGGATTCAGGAGTTCCAGGGCATAGTCCACCATGAAGACCCCGATCAGGAGCCCTGGAGCTGCGAATGTGTGAAAGTCGATACATCTCCGGAAATCATCTATGAACTCCGGATCAGAGCCTTTTGCTATGAGCCTGGCTTCGATATCATCCGGTGTATGATTCAGTCTTGGTTGCACGGAGTATTATTTAGCCAGGGTTATTTGTAAACGTTTTGGATTGATCGACTGCATCAAATTTATTTAAATGGATCTTCTGAAATATTTACCAGTTATCATCCAATACGTGGCCAAAATAAGATAACAAGCCATATTTATAGGTTTTATCGAAACGATGCTGGAATTTGAGATCAATTATACATCATAAAGAAAGGCCGACTGTTAAAATGATTTGTTTAAATTTATATACTACTTAGTAGAGTAAACTAGTGTAAGTATGTCTGTCCTTTCCGGACATGCTTGGCAACCGACGTTGAATGCAACAATCGGGAGAATGTTGAATGACAGAAACCAATGGAAAGTTACGTTACGTTCCCACGACCTGCCCATACTGCGGTGTAGGGTGCGGTCTTAACCTTGTGGTGAACGACGGCAAACTTGTAGGCGTAGAACCCTACAAGAGAAGCCCGATAAACGAGGGAAAACTCTGTCCAAAGGGAGCCACCTGCTGGGAGTTCGTGCAGAGCCCCGACCGGCTGACAAAGCCCCTCATCAAGAAGAATGGCAAGTTTGAAGAAGCGTCATGGGATGAGGCCTATGACCTGATCGCCTCGAAGTTCACGGAGACCTATGAGAAGCACGGGCCAAAGGCGCTCGGGTTCCAGGTCTCGTGCCGGACACCGAACGAAGAGTGCTACATCATGCAGAAACTCGCGCGCGTGGCCTTTAAGACCAACAACATCGATAATTGCGCGCGCATCTGCCATGGGCCATCCGTCGCAGGGCTTTCGCTCTCGTTCGGCTCTGGTGCCGCGACAAATCCCTTTGAGGATGTCTTAAACGCAGATGTTATCTTCATGATCGGTGCGAACAGTGTCGAGGCACACCCGCTCGCTGCCCGCCGGGTTCTCCAGGCGAAGAAGGCAGGGAAGACGATCATCGTCTGCGACCCGCGCTTCACGCCCACAGCGCGCCTGGCCGACCACTACGTCCGCTACAACCCCTCGACGAACATCGCCCTGATCAACTCGATCATGTACTGGATCATCCAGCAGAACCTCCACGACGAAGAGTTTATCAAAAACCGGACCTCAGGCTTTGATGAACTGAAGGCGACCGTGGAGAACTACGCGGATGTCGAGTCGATCACCGGCGTACCCACAGAGAGGGTCAAAGAGATCGCAAAGATATACGCGAGCGCTGGCAATGCAGTGATCATCTACTGTCTCGGTATCACCGAGCTCACGACCGGAACCGACAACGTCAGGTCGCTTGGGAACCTCTCAATGCTCACCGGCAACGTTGGGAGACCGGGAGTCGGTGTCAACCCGCTCCGTGGCCAGAACAACGTCCAGGGTGCGTGCGACATGGGTGCTTACCCGAACGTCTTCTCCGGCTACCAGAAGTGCGAGGACGACGCCACCCGGGCGCGGATGGAGGAACTCTGGGGTGTCACCGGGCTTGCAAGCGAGTACGGTGTGACCCTGACAGAGCAGATCACCCAGTGCGGCGACCCGATCAAGGCGATGTATATATTCGCATTAAACCCGGTCGTCTCATACCCCGACTCGAACCACGTTATGCGCTCACTTGAGAAGCTGGACTTCCTGGTCGTGCAGGATCTCTTCATGACCGAGACCGCCAAGTACGCAGACGTTATCCTCCCCGGTGCCTCCTTCGCCGAGAAGGACGGAACGTTCACCAGCGGTGAGCGGCGGGTCAACCGTATCCGCAAGGCTGTAGATACTCCGGGCGATGCAAAAGAGGACTGGCAGATCTTTGTCGACCTCGCTCACAAGCTCGGACTCAAAGGATTCGACTTCAACTCGCCGGAGGATGTCTGGGACGACATGCGCCGGGTCACCCCGTCGATGGCGGGCATCTCCTATGACAGGATCGAGAAGCCCGAGGCGCTTCACTGGCCCTGCCCGACCCTGGAACACCCGGGAACCCCGATCCTGCACCGCGAGAAGTTCTCGTCTGCTGACGGTCTTGGGCATTTCTTCGGTCTTGAGCACCGGCCGCCCGCAGAGGTCGCTGACGCCGAGTATCCGTTCACCCTGATGACCGGACGTCTGATCTTCCACTACCACACCCGGACCCAGACCGGACGGGCGAAGGTTCTCCACTATGAGGTGCCTGAAGCCTATGTGCAGATCAACGAAGAGGATGCTGCGCGGCTCAAGATCCAGAACGGAGAGAAGATCAAGCTCCGCGGCCGGCGTGGTGAGGCAGAGGCTGTCGCCAGAGTGACCGATGAGGTCGCGCCGGGAGTGCTGATGATGGCGATGCACTTCGGCGGGGTTGGATCGGTGAACCAGCTGACAAACACCGCTCTCGACCCGCTCTCCAAGATGCCGGAGTTGAAGCACAGTGCGGTTGCTGTCGAGAAGATCACGGGGGTGCAGTGAGATGGTAGCTAAGGGAGATATGGTATACGCCTGGACAACAAACGCCGATATCGCCAAGGTGGCGGAATGCGGCGGCGCAGTGACCGGGCTCCTCAAGTTTGCCCTGGAAAATGACATCGTCGACGGCGTGCTGGCGGTCAAGAAAGGTGTTGACGTCTACGACGCTATTCCGACACTGATCACCGACCCGGCCGAGGTTGCAGAGACGGCAGGCTCGCTCCACTGCGGGACGCTCCTGCTTGCGAAGCTCATCAAGAAATACCTCGGCGGTGCTGAGGATATGCGCCTTGCCGTGACCGTGAAAGGTTGCGACGCGATGGGCATATACGAGCTTGCGAAGCGCAACCAGGTTAACCTGGATAACCTCCTCCTGATCGGCGTCAACTGTGGCGGTACGGTGAGCCCCGTGACCGCGCGGAAGATGATCCGCGAGAAGTTCGAGGTCGACCCGAACGATGTCGTCAAGGAAGAGATCGACAAGGGTCAGTTCATCATCGTGACGAAGGATGGCGAGCACAAGGGCATATCGATGGATGACCTCGAGGATGCAGGGTATGGCCGCCGGACGAACTGCCGTCGGTGCCTGATGAAGATCCCACGCCAGGCGGACCTCGCCTGTGGAAACTGGGGTGTCATCGGAGACAAGGCCGGGAAGGCTACGTTCGTCGAAGTTTGCTCCGATAAGGGCGCGGACCTCCTGAACAAGGCCGTAGCAGCCGGAGCCGTCGCTACCGGGGCCGCGAACCCGAAGGGTATCGAGATCCGCGGCAAGGTCGAGGGCGCAATGCTGAAACTCGGGAACAAGTGGCGCACACGCGACTTCGAGGCCCTCGGTGAGGGGAAGGAGCGTCTCCAGAAGATCATGGAAGACTCGTCGCGGTGTACCAAGTGCTACGCCTGTATCGAGAACTGTCCGATCTGCTACTGTGTCGAGTGTAGCACGAAGAAGCCCTACCTGGTGCCGCCGGGTGTGCTCCCCGTGCCGTTCATGTTCCACCTGATCCGCTACGCCCACGTTGCGGACTCCTGTGTCAACTGCGGCCAGTGCGAGGAGAACTGCCCGATGGAGATCGCGAAC
>JAAZID010000015.1 GCA_012510295.1 Methanomicrobiales archaeon
CGTCATGATGATATCTCAGGGCTCTTCTGAGGCGAATATATCGATCATCATCGACGAATCCCACCAGGATGCCGCCATGTGTGCCCTCACGCCGATCGTGAAGCAGGGGATCGTGCGCGAGGTCACCTACGACCGGGACGTAGCCGCGGTCGCCGTCGTCGGCGCCGGTATGGCCGGAACCCCCGGGACGGGGGGGCGGATCTTCTCGGCGCTCGGCCAGGCCGGGATCAACGTCATGATGATCTCGCAGGGTTCAAGCGAGGTGAACGTCTCGTTTGTCGTGAAGGGTGGAGACGGCAAACGTGCCTTACAGGTGTTACACGACGAATTCCATCTCTCGGAGAACTCTGATGACTGAACATACCTACCGTGAAGCGGGGGTCGATATCGATCTTGAGGCCCGGGCGGTGCGGGCGCTGGTCGCAAACCTCACCTACCAGAGAACCGGTGCGTTCCCGATGCTCGGGGGGGTCGGGCACTTCGCCGGGCTCATCGATTGCGGGCCGTATGCCCTTGCGCTCGCGGTCGACGGCGTCGGGACAAAGATGCTCGTCGCTGATGCGCTCTGCGACTGGCGGACCGTCGGGATCGACTGCATCGCGATGAACGTGAACGACCTCTACGTGATGAACATCGAACCTGTGGCGTTCGTCGACTACATCGCGACTGATGCCCTCTCGATCGAGAAGATGGAGCAGCTCGGTCAGGGCTTAAACAAGGGGGCGAGGCTGGCGAACATGAACATCGTCGGCGGCGAGACCGCGACGCTCCGCGGTCTCGTGAACGGCCTCGATCTCGCCGGGACGTGCCTCGGCATCCAGCGGAAGGAAAAGATCATCACCGGCGAGGATATCACCCCCGGCGACCTGATCGTCGGCGTCCCCTCAAGCGGCATCCACAGTAACGGTCTCACGCTCGCCCGGCGGGTCGTCGAGGAGTACGCATCATACGATACACACCTCCCCGGCGGGACGAAGACCTTCGGCGAAGAACTCCTGACCCCCACCCGGATCTATCACGAGGTTCTCGGGGTGACGGAGGCCTGCACCGTCCACGGGATGTGTCACGTCACCGGCGGCGGCCTCCTGAACTTCAGACGGCTCGCCGACTACGGGTTCTCGATAACCGATCCCCTGGAGCCTCCCGCCATATTCCGGTGGCTCCAGGAGGCCGGTAGCATAAGCGACGTCGAGATGTACCGCACATTCAACATGGGCATGGGCTACGCCTTCGTCGTCCCGCCCGGGAGCGTGGGTGCCGTCCAGTCAACCGTCCCCGGTGCACGGGTGGTCGGCGAGGTCACCGAAAAGCCCGGCGTCTGGCTGCGGGGCGTCGATATCCAGTGATCGCGGGGGGATGTGCTCCCCCTGCTCTTTTCACTTCACGCCCCGCCGCCGCGCTCCTGGAAGTAGTGCATCGCATCCGGAACCTGCTCCCTGACCGTTCGCAGGAAGTGGTTTGCAAGGCCGGGATCGGCCACCAGGAGCGAATGCTGCATCGCCCGTTCAGTCTCCTTCGTGAGACCCCCCTGCCGTTCCATCTCTCCCCTGATATCCCGGACGGCGTTCTCGACGTCCTGCTCGCTCTCCCACTTC
>JAAZID010000016.1 GCA_012510295.1 Methanomicrobiales archaeon
GTCCCGTGCGGTCACGGTCTATCCGCCGCCAGCCAGCCCCGATCTGCTCGCGGATACCCGGGAGATCGGCCGCCCCTTCCTCGTCGAGCACCGGTACATCGCCCCCCCGGAGGTCGCCGGAGAGCCCGAGCGGTTCTCTTCCCGGGGCTACTCCCGGACATTCTGCCGGGATTGTCCCTTCCACCCGGCCTTCGCCATCCTGCTTGATGGGGGCATGCGGGCTGTCTGTGATGCCGGGTGCGCTATCCTCGCGATGAACCCGCCGTACTCTCTAGGCATCGCATCCTACGGGCTCGGCTCATCGGTCGCGGTGGCGGCGACCGGCACGGGGGTGGCGCTCACCGGTGACTACGCGCTCATCCACTCCGGGCTCAACGCCCTCATCGACGTTTATGCCCGCCGCCTCCCGCTTCTCTGTATCGTCCTTGCAAACAACCGGATGGGTATGACCGGTGGTCACCCCGTCCCCGATATCCTTCGCTACATCACCTGGGCGGATCCGGTCGTCTGCGCCGCAGACGACGAGACCGCGCTCCGCCGGGCCCTGGTAACCCCAACAGAGCCCTGCACGGTGGTGATCGAGGGTACCTGCCCTGGAGGTGCATACCATGAAACCCTGGAATATTGAGATCTGTGATGTAACACTGCGAGACGGGGAACAGACTCCCGGCGTCTCGTTTACCCCCGATGAGAAGATGACGATCGCACTCATGCTCGATGAGATCGGTGTCGAGGTGATCGAAGCCGGCTTCCCGGTCGTATCACCGGCAGAGAAAGAATGTGTCGCCGCTATCGCGCGTAGCGGTCTTGATGCACGGGTCTGTTGCCTTGCGCGGGCCTTAAGGCCCGATGTCGAAGCAGCCCTCGACTGCGACGTGGATATCGTCAGCATCTTCATAGCGACATCGGACCTGCATATCAGGCATAAGTACCGCAAGTCCCGCGAGGATGTGCTCGATGACGCCCTCGATATGGTGGAACTCGCCTCCGACCACGGCGTGGAGGTGCGGTTCGCAGCTGAAGACGCTTCGCGGACCGATCCGGCGTTCCTCATCGAGATGTACAACCGGGGCGCCGAATGTGGCGCCGGCCTGCTCAGTTTTGCCGATACGGTCGGTTGTCTCACCCCGCTTGAGATGCACGCGGTCGTCTCCCGCATACTTGCAGAAGCTCCCCACCGGCTCTGCATCCACTGCCACGACGACCTCGGGTTTGCGTCGGCAAACACCATCACGGCCGCGGCCGCCGGGGCGTATCAGCTCCACACCACCGTCAACGGTATCGGTGAGCGTGCCGGAAACGCAGCGCTTGAGCAGGTGCTCGTCGCGCTCCGGAAAAAAGGCGGCGTCGACAGCTACGACCTCTCAAAGCTCCAGGAGATATCAGGGCTGGTCGCCCGGCTCTCGGGCGTCTACCCGGACCAGGTCCGGCCTATCATCGGTGAGAACGCCTTTGCCCACGAAAGCGGCATCCACATAGCCGCTATCCTTGAGGATCCGCTGACCTACGAGTACATCCCCCCGGAGCTTGTGGGCGGCGAGCGACGGTTCGTCCTCGGGAAGCACACCGGGAGGCGGGCGCTAGAGCATATCGCAAGTGCCTATGGGTTTGACCTCTCCGACGATGAGGTGCGGTGGGTGCTCGGGCAGATCAAACAGTTGAGCGAGGGGAAGTGCAGCGTCACGCGGGAGGTGCTCTGCGGGTTCCTCCGGCAGGTAAAGGAAGGGATCTGCCAGTGAGCACGCTTTCAGAGCGGATCCTCGGTGCACCGGCGGGGGCGTACGTCGACCGGGAGGTCGACCTCGCCTTCGCCCATGACGGGACCGGCATCCTCGCCAGAGAAGCGCTCCGCGATATGGGGGTGGAGCACCTCCCCCACCCCGGGCGCCTACGCCTCATCTTCGACCACATCGTCCCGGCGAACACCGGAACGACGGCGACACTCCAGGCTGAACTCCGGGGGTATGCCCGATCTTCCTGTATCGCGCTCACGGATGCCGGCGGGGGGATATGCCACCAGGTGATGAGCGAGGGGGCCGTCCGGCCCGGCATGGTCGTCGTCGGTGCAGACTCTCACTCATGCACCCTCGGCGCCTTCGGCGCGTTTGCCACCGGTGTCGGGGCGACCGATATGGCCGCGATCTGGGCGTCGGGAGCGACCTGGTTCCGCGTCCCGGAGACGATCGCCATCCGGCTCAGGGGCGATCTCACGGGCGCCGCTGAACCAAAGGATGTCGCCCTCACCTACGTCTCGAAGCTCGGTATGGAGGGTGCGACCTACCGGGCGCTGGAGTTCGTGGGCGACGGAGCGGCGGGGATCTCCATGGACGGGCGGTTGACACTCTGCAATATGGCTGTCGAGACGGGGGCAAAGACCGGCATGTTCTACGCCGACGCAACCACCGTCAGCTACCTCGCGGAGCACGGGATCCCGGTAGCACCCTGGACCCCGGAGGACTGCCGCTACGAGCGCGAGGTCAACATCGACCTCTCCGATATCGTGCCCCTCGTCGCTGTCCAGCAC
>JAAZID010000079.1 GCA_012510295.1 Methanomicrobiales archaeon
GTGAGGAAGAGAGCATCCCGGCAACGTTGCCGGGATGTTCAGAGTTCACCCTGGTCCATGTGACGGCCACGTAACCGGGCCACCGGCTGAAAAACGGTATGTGATAGGCTCACGCCTTCGCCCCGTCGGTCTCCTCGTAGCACCGATCGCAGAGACGGGCGAGCACCTGAAGCATAACCCAAAGGACGTGGTTCGAAGACCTCTGCCGTGCGGCGGAGGCCTTCGGGTTTCGCCGGAAGGGCGGGAAGGGCAGCCACACCACACTGTTTTACACGCACGATGATATTCCTGAGATCCTCAATTTCCAGAACGCGAGGGGGAAAGCAAAGCCATATCAGGTGAGACTGCTTCTTAAGATCATTGAGCACTGTACTCTGTTGGAGGATGAGGATGCCACATAAATATACAATCGAGATCTTCTTCAGCGACGAGGATGAGGGGTTCATCGCCATCGCCCCGGAGCTTGCCGGCTGCTCCGCGTTCGGCGAAACCGAAGAGGAAGCACTCGGCGAAGTAACGGTAGCTATCGATCTCTGGCTCGAGACCGCGCGGGGAGAGGGGCGGGAGATCCCGGAGCCAAGCGGCCGGGAGCACCTGCGGGAGATCTTCGCGGGGAGAGGGGCTCGCCCGCGAGCAGATGGTGTGATCTAAAAATAATCCTTCAATCCCGCCGGATCCCCCATCACCGCTCGATACCCGCTCGAGCTACCACTCCCTCATTGTAGTAGTGTTTGATCTCCCGCATCTCGGTAACCAGGTCTGCGGCATCGATTATCTCTTGAGGTGCATACCTCCCGGTGAGCACCACCTCGACATGGGGTCTCCTCCTCTCCAGTACCTCGATGACATCGGCCACCTCAAGGAGTTCATAGGAGAGCGCCACGTTGATCTCATCGAGCACCACCAGGTCGTACTCGCCGGACTGCAGAGCCTGGTCACACCGCACAAGCCCTTCGCGGGCGGCCTTGCGATCCTTCTCCTCAGGGTCGCGGTCGATAAAACACCCGCGCCCGAACTGGATGATCTCAAAGTTCGGGAGGATCTCTCCAGCCTTGAGTTCGCTATAATCCCAATCTTTGATGAACTGGCCAAAGAAGACCCGTTTACCGGCACAGATACACCGGAGCGAGATCCCGAGTGCCGCAGTCGTCTTTCCCTTGCCGTTTCCTGTGTAAACGTGAATGTATCCTCGTTCCGCCAACCGAAGTGCCTCCTGGTAGTTCCTCAGGTACTCGAAGAATTTGTCTCTTCTGCACTAATAAGGGGTAGTATTCGAGCCTGGAGAGAATCAATCACGATCTTTGGGCAAACTCTCGCATAGGGATGGATATCTGCGTTCTGCTGGACTGCCCCGGCGAGTCTATTTCCCATAGATCGCCTGCGCGGTAACTCAGGGTTTACCGCGCACCAACCGCTGCCTGTGCTGGCCGAGGGTGCCGGCAGGTATCGGGAGGAACCGGGAATACCCTTGCTGCTCTGTGATCCCGGGTGCAGGAATAATTAACCACCGGTGAGGCCTTTTTGCCGCTCAAAAAAAGGATGGATTAATCGATGGCTATGAAAGCCTGTTTCCCGACTTTGGCGTAGGCGCCGCAGACTGGACATATGTAACTCTCGGGCAGATCCCGAAACGCTGTCCCGGGAGGTATGCCGTTCTTTGGCTCCCCGCGTTCTGGTTCGTAGATGTAGCCACAGGCTACACAGAGGTATCGGCCTGCCCGTTCGGCCATAAGTAGAAATGATCTCGGCCCTGCTCCACAGACCGGGCAGACGTAATCTGCCGGCAGGTCTTCAAAAGCGGTCCCGGGTGGTATCTTTTGCCCGGGCTCTCCCCGCCCGGGTTCGTAGATGTAGCCACACACGCTACATCGATAGGGTTCCGTATTTTCTGCCATTGCTATCTCCCCAAGGAAAATAGGTACCGCTCGTGCCGGTACTCCAGGCGGTAATGATAGAAGCCTCCGATATAATCCTTTCCTCTCCTCCATGTACCGGGAAGGGAAGGGGTGCTCCGGTGGGGTCCGGGAGTCTGGTGGTCTGTTTGAGGGGAATACGCCCCCTTACCGGTGGGCGTTTCACCCCCTCAACGGCAGCCTTACACAAAAGTATTTCATGTACTACGATCCACTTAGTAAGGTGAGCGGGGCCACGAAAGCGCGTTCAACGCATTTTCTATTCTCCGTTCTGTGTTCACCACGTTCTTCCCCAGGCGAGGGTTGCCAAGCCCGGTCAAAGGCGCAAGGTTGAGGGCCTTGTCTCGTAGGAGTTCGAGCGTTCAAATCGCTCCCCTCGCATTTGTTTTGTATCTCCCCTGGAGATATAGCATACGATCCCCGTGGCCTGGATGACATGATCTCCAGTGTGATTCCCTCCATAAACGAGGAGCACCTTCTTTGCTTTCACCCCGCACAGCCATTCTTTCTGCCGGTGGGGGCAAGCACCGCTCTATCGATTCATCGCGCTTTGCGCCACCAGGGCAGAGCACACCTCTTCACCACCCTCGACCCTCCCGGCACCGGCCATACCCGGTCAAAGGCCGCACATTATCCTCCCCTCTTGCAATCGGGAGATTTTTCTGGAGATCTGCGACGATGCCGGCCATGCCCGGGCGTAACCCTTATGAGGGAACCGGAATGAGGATATGAGCATGAGAGCAGAAGAGCGCGCGCAGGTAATCGCCTGCATGAACCAGGCCACGATGCTGCTTGCGGAACGGATGGATCCCGGACTTATCCCCGAGGTCGGGATGAACATCGTCTACGCCCTGCCTGACGCGCGGGACAAGGATGATGTGGCGGGAGTTCTCGGGCGAATCGTCAGACTCGGTGATCGGGTCCACCCGGTAGGGGAGATCGCGTTCGGGGCAAGCGACCATGTAGCGCGGATCGTGCTCACGGCCATGCGCTTCGACCCGGTGATCAGGAGTGCAGCAAACATCCGATTCTCTGAGGCGATCCTCATAGAGCTGGAGAATCTTATGTTTGAGATCTGTTCATTTGACCGGGAGAAAGAACCACCGGGTGTGAAGACGATGGACTGGGGTGTCGCATCCTGTTGCAGGGACGGCGTGCCCGACATCATATACGATTCCGGCGCCCCGGGAAAAGAGCCGATGATCAGGGTGCTTGGAGAGGATCCGGTCACGGTCGCCCATAATATTCTTAAACTGTCAAATCGCATTACCTATGCACAATTGTAAGGGAAGGTCCACATGGGAATAAAACCATCGTATATCAAGAACGTCGGCGAAGATCTCCTCGTCAAGCACCGCGAGAAGTTTAGCGGAGACTTTGAGGAGAACAAGCATGCCGTCACTGAAGTTGCATCTATCGACAGCAAGCGTGTACGGAACAGGGTTGCCGGGTATATCTCAAGAAAGATAAATACAAGGAAGCGATAATCCTCTAGTATGTTTGAGGGAATCCTTCCAGCAATTATTACCCCTTTTAACCCGGACTCCGGGTCAAGCCTCGACATTGGAGGGCTACGATCCAATATTGAATCACTGATAGAGCGCGGAGTCCACGGCATCGTCCCCTGTGGATCGACCGGGGAGGCCGCGACGCTCACGTTCGAGGAGCACGAGAAGGTGGTCCAGGAGGCAATCGATGTCGTCAACGGGCGGGTGCCGGTTATCGCCGGGACCGGTTCGAACAACACCGAGGAAGCGCTTCGCCTGACCCGGTCCGCGCGGGATGCCGGCGCGGATGGTGCCCTGGTCATCAGCCCCTACTACAACAAGCCGAACCGTTCCGGTCTTGTCAAGCACTTCACGAAACTCGCCGACCTCGATCTTCCTATCATCCTCTACAACGTCCCCGGCAGGACCGGGCAGAACCTCCAACCCGACCTGGTGGCTGAACTCGCCCGCCATCCAAACATCGTCGGGATCAAGGAGGCGAGCGGCGACATCACCCAGATCTCCCGCATCATCGAGGAGACACAGGATGAGGATTTCATCGTGCTCTCCGGGGACGACGGGATGACGCTCCCACTCCTCGCGCTGGGAGGCGCAGGCGTGATATCGGTGGCTGCTAACGTCGAGCCCCGCCGGATGGCACAGATGTATGAAGCCTACCGCGCCGGCGACCTTGCACGCGCACTGAACCTGCACTATGAACTCTCCCCGCTCTTCCGGGCGATGTTTATCGACACAAACCCCATACCCGTGAAGACGGCGGTAGGAATTCTCGGGATGGCCGCGGGGCCGGTCAGGTTACCGCTCGACAACCTTGATGAGGGAAAGGTGGAGCGGTTGCGAGAGGTGCTGGCGAACTATGATTAAAGTAGCTATATCTGGAGCCCTGGGGCGGATGGGGACCACCATCGGCCGGATCGTTGATGAAGCCCCGGACCTCGAACTGGTCGGCGGGATCGATATACGGGAGGGGAGATCCTTTGGGAAGGAGGTTGTCCCCGCGGCCCGGATCGATATGTTCCTCAAGGAGAAGAGACCCGACGTCCTCATCGACTTCACGGTAGCGGCCGCGGCGGTTGAAAACATCAAGGCGGCGGCTGCAAACAATGTAGCCCTTGTCGTCGGGACGACCGGTTTTTCCCCCGAACAGAGAGAGTCCATCGGGGACGCCGTCGAGGGGAACGTTCCTGCAGTGATATCGAGCAACTTCTCTGTCGGTGTCAACATCTTCTGGAAACTCGTGCGAGAGGCGGCTCGCGAACTCGGTGACTACGACATCGAGGTCACGGAGGCCCACCACCGCTACAAGAAGGATGCCCCGAGCGGTACCGCAAAGACCATCCTTGATATCCTGGACCAGGAGCTCGGGGAGCGCGAGAAAGTCTACGGCCGCGCCGGCCTGGCGGAGCGGAAAGGCGAGATCGGTGTGCATGCCGTCCGGGGTGGCGACATCGTTGGCGATCATACGGTTCTCTTTGCAGGGAACTTTGAGTGCATCGAGATCTCCCACCGCGCTTACGATCGGGCGGTATTCGCGCAGGGCGCCGTCAGGGCTGCACGCTGGGTTGTCGGGAGAGATCCGCGCATCTATGCCATGCAGGATGTTCTGGGAATATAATAGGCACTTCCGATCACCCGGAAAACGAAATTTATTATTGGTCAGTTGAAAAACATGTACATCAGGAGGAAAAAATGCCAGCAGTTGTTGATATTGAGAAGTGTACCGGCTGTGAAACCTGCGTGGACGTCTGTCCATCTGCAGCCATAACCATGGAAGACGGCAAAGCAAAAATTGATGCTGATCTCTGCGTAGACTGCGAGACCTGCGTTGATGAGTGTCCGTCCGAAGCGATCTCAATGGAGTAGGAAAACATACTCTTTTAATACCACCAGCACCAGAGATATTTTTATCTATGATAAATGTAGGAGTGCTTGGTGCCACAGGAGCAGTGGGACAGCGCTTCGTCCAGCTTTTAGCGGATCATCCCTGGTTTCATCTCCAGACACTCACCGCTTCTGAACGGAGTGCAGGAAAACCGTATGGTAAAGTGGTCAACTGGCGCCTCGATGCGCCGTACCCGGACAGGATCAGCGATATCGTCATCACTCCAACAACCGTCGAGAGCCTGAAAGACTGCGATCTGGTCTTCTCGGCCCTTCCTGCCGACGTGGCGACGTCGCTTGAGACCGATATCGCCAATGCGGGCATCGCTGTCTGTAGCAATGCCCGGTCACATCGCATGGACCCTGACGTTCCCCTGGTGATACCCGAGGTCAACCCGGATCACCTGGGTCTTATCGATGTTCAGCGGGATCGGGGGCGCGGGGGGTTCATCGTGACCAACCCGAACTGTTCAACGATCGTCCTTACCCTGGCCCTTGCTCCCCTCAGAGTATTTGAGTTCCATAATGTCCACGCAGCGACCATGCAGGCGATCTCCGGGGGTGGGTTTGCCGGCGTCGCTGCCATGGACATATATGATAACGTTGTCCCGTACATCGGGGATGAGGAGGAGAAGATAGAGACTGAGATCGTAAAGATCCTGGGAGAATTCAACGGTTCTGAGGTGACCCCTGCCCCGATAAAGGTGAGCGCAAGCTGTCATCGGGTTCCGGTCATCGATGGGCACACCATCGCGGTCTGGGCTGACGTGAAGGAATCGATCGACGAGGTGAAAAAAGCTTACGCAACATTTAAGTCCCCCTTCAGCAACCTACCCTTACAACCAGCAAAGGCAGTTGAGCTCTTCGACCAGCCTGACCGCCCTCAACCACGACTCGACCGTAACCGGGGCCAGGGTATGACGGTGTCCGTTGGAAGGATCCGGGAAGGATTGCGATTTGTTGCGCTCGGGCACAACACCATCCGTGGGGCTGCAGGCGCATCCGTTCTCAACGCAGAGCTGATATACTCAAGGAAGTATCTCTAGACGAGGTGGGCTAATGGTAAAGGATAACACAGTATTCGTGGGAAACAAACCGGTCATGAACTACGTGCTCGCGGTAGTTACCCAGTTCAACAACGGAGCGGAGGAAGTTGCGATTAAGGCCCGGGGGAAGGCAATTTCACGTGCGGTCGATACGGCAGAGATCGTGCTCAACCGGTTCCTGGAGAATGTGGACAAGAAGGAGATCTTTACGTCGACCGAGATGATCGATACCGATACCGGAAAGACAAATGTCTCAAGTATCGAGATTGTCCTCTCTCAATCGAAGTGAGACTTCAAAACACTTTTTTTTGGCATTCCTGTTCCAGGGTGTACAGAGAGTACTCCAGGGATAATCTCTCTGTATACCGGTAATCCAGAGATACATTCTTGAGAATAAGATAACGAAGAAAATCATTTTTTGATGTGATATTCCCTATAACTCAGGCATATGGGCTTCCTTGCCGGGGCTACCATAAAGGCTTTATGGCTCCCGGATCAACTTCTACATGATGAGACGAGTGACGGTCGCGGTAGTGCTGATGCTCGCGGTAGCTGCTCTCATCGCTCCTGCTGTGGCAGGGAGTGATGAGCGGTACAGTTACATCACCGTCGAGGATGTTACCATTCAACTCGTGAAAGAGGATGCCATCATAACGATGAATTACAAGATCGATGACGGCATCGGATTTCTGGTCCTTCTCCTCGGGAAATCGGACCTGAAACGGAAGGTACTTGATATATTAAACTTCGAAGATGCCCAGATCCAGATCGCTGATCTGGAACATGCTGTGGTGCATGCAAACAACGTATCAAACGACTACGGGCGGGGGTCCTACTGGTTCCCGGAGCACAGGTTCGAGGTAGTCGTGCCCTCGCTCACCGTTATCGCCCCCCATAGTACCAAATGCTATACAGATGTTGCTGAGTTGACCGGCGGGTTTGGTTATTTCTCAATTGATTGAGCAACCGATCGTATCACTCTGTTTTGCCGGACAATAGGCATAGAGCATTCTCAA
>JAAZID010000080.1 GCA_012510295.1 Methanomicrobiales archaeon
CAAGGGTTATCCGGCGCTCCCTGACCGCAGCCATCAGGAGCGGCATCATCGTCTCGACCCCGGGGACACCGGAAGGAGCAGCCTGGAAGGGCAGAGCCTTCTCACCGGACGTGTGCGGGGCATGGTCTGAGGCGATGATATCGATCCTATCCCAGCAAGACCAGAGGTCGTGTCTGGTCTGCTCGTCCCTGAGCGGAGGGTTCATGCGGGCCCGGGCATCGTCATCCGCAAACATATCGTGCGAGGGAAAGAGGTGATGCGGTGTCACCTCCACCGTTCCGCGCGCGGCCTCGATCGAGGCTGCGGTGCTCATGTGGCAGAAATGGAGCCGCAATCCCTCTGGGGCGAGGGCTGATACAGTCCGCACGGCGCGAGCTTCTCCGGCGCCTGAACGTGCGTTATCGTGACCGGTGAGTGTTGTTGAGGCTGGACCCGAAACCTCCTCGGCATGGATTGTAGCAAGTCCCCTGAGGGCATGGATGCGGGTAAACAGTTCCCTGAGAGTCTCAGGATCGAGCCCCTCGCCATAACTCGACGGAGCGGCGAAGATCTCCCCGAACGCCATAGCGCCGGCATTCCACATCCCTTCGAGGTCGGCGCCGGGCATGACACCGGCGTTCACCGCAAACCCACAGATTGCATGCTCCTCAGCCTCGTGAATACGGGCCCGGAAGAGTTCGGGTGTGGTGAGGGGAGGGATGGTGTTTGGCTGGTCGACGACCACCGTCACCCCGCCGGCGACCGCGCTCATCGTGCCCGTCCGCCAGTCCTCCTTCTCCGCCTGCACCCCTCCTCCCCGCATGTGGACATGCATATCGACCGCTCCCGGGAGACAGGTGAATTGACTGCAGTCGATCGTCTCGTCAGCGCGCGCCGGGGCGCCGACGTGCCGGACGAGGCCATCGGCGATGACGATGTCAGCACACCTGCCTGTCGGGAGCATCACATTCCTGAGTACCAGGTCAGCGGTCACCTGCTCCACACCTCCAGGTCATCCCTGACTGGATGCCTCAGGCTGAACTCGCGATCGACCGGGTTCACGGATATGAAATTAGCGGATCTCAATGGATACTCACCTCTCCCCCGGGTGCCACCGCATGGGGATATACCCCTCTATTCTCCGGAATTCGAGCCGGGTATAGAACATCTCGGTTCCGGGCTCAGCAACAAGGGCGACCCAGGTGACACCTGCCGACGTACAGTAATCCAGCAGCGTTGATAAGATCATCGTTCCGACGCCCCGGCCCCGGCAATCGGCGAGGACGACCAGATCCTGAATGTAGGCATCTGAGATACCATCAGAGATCACCCTGCCCATGCCAATCGCCCTGTTGATAGCAGGATCGATCGCGACGGCGAAGGCGAAACTCCCGGCGATGAGGGCGCGGAGTCCCATCGGATCCCACCCTTCATCCCACCAGCCTCCCGAGCGATAGAGGTCGACGATCATCTCCACATCCCGGGCATCCGCCAGTCGCACCTCGATACCTGTCTTACCTACTATCCCGATACCCCCTGATTGTGGTAGTTGTGTATCAACAGGGAGATCGAATGTGCGAACACAAAAATAAGTATGTTGCCCATCAACAGACACGGGGAACCGGATCACCTATCGGTGGTTCGATAAACCGCTCTCCGCCGATGGCGGTCCGCATGATCACGTGAGAGCCTTCGACGACCCTGCCGACGATCGCCGCATCCCGCCCGTAGGGGTGCGAGCGGAGCGCTGCAAGGATAGCCTCTGCATCGTCGGGCGCGACCCCCATGATGACCTTTCCTTCGTTTGCCACCTCGAGGGGATCGATGCCGAGCATACGGGCAGCGCTCCGGACGTTATTCCGGAGAGGGAGGGCCTCTTCCTCGATGATGACGCCCACACCACTCTTCGTCGCCATCTCATTGATGGCGTTGGCAAATCCACCCCGGGTCGGATCTTTCATGGCATGGATATCCCCGGCCGCGAGTGCTCCCTCGACGAGAGTCCAGAGAGGGGCGACGTCGGAGTGGATCTGGTCGCCGAAGTCAAATCCCTCGCGATAGGCCATTATAGCGATTCCATGGTCGCCGATTGTGCCGTTGACGATGATCACATCACCGGGCTTGAGCCCGTTATCCCGCACCACCCGCTCTGCAACACCGATGCCGGCGGTGTTGATGATGAGAGCATCAAGCGCCCCCCGCTCGAGCACCTTGGTGTCGCCGGTGACGAGGCTTGCCCCGCACTCATCGAGCGCAGCATCCATCGACGCAACGACCCGCTCGAGATCAGCGACATCGAAGCCCTCGGGGATGATCATACCGCAGGAGAGCGCGATAGGCCGGCCACCCATCATGGCAAGGTCATTAATGGTCCCGCTTACAGCGATTCGCCCGATATCCCCGCCGGGGAAGAATATCGGCGATACGACGTGACTATCGGTCGTAAAGACAATATTCTGGCCATCGAGCGGAATGACGGCCCCGTCATCGAGAGATTCAAGCCCGATCCCGCCGGCGTTGTTGTGCCTGAGGTTGGTGATGACGCGCAGGAGCTCGCCCATCACTTCGCCACCGGCACCATGCATGAGGTTGACCTTCATGGCTCGTCCACTTCTATCTCTATGTTTGTAACCACGATCTCCATCCCTGAAACGATCTCTGGTAGCTTCCCGCACCGAGGGCAGACAAACCGTTCATCTCCTTCATAGCCGCAGGAACAGCGGGTGCGTGCCTCGATCTCGCGACATGCGAGCCGGGCGCTTGAGAAGAGCGGGTCGTCTTCGATGATGATGTTGAAGAGGAACTCCACCTGCTCCGGGTTCACCATCGCGATCTTGCCGACATCCACAGAGACGCACTTCACCTCCTTCGCGCTGTTCTCGACCGCGGCACGGCGGGCAGTCGCATATATGTCATAGGCGATGCTGTACTCGTGCATTACTCCTCCATCATCGCGGCGTAGACCTGCTTGAATATCTCGCGGGTCTCAAGCCCCTCCTCCCTGCTGAGGCGCTGTATGGCAAACCCGACGTGGACGAGCACAAACTCCCCGACGCTCACATCCACGAGATCGAGCCTGACCTCCTGCTTCAGATCCCCGAAATCAACGACCCCGATGTTGCCATCCTTTATCTCCAGAACCTCAGCGGGTATTGCTATACACATTTTTTTCTCCTGTTATTGTGTCTGGACAACTAAAATTGGTTGACTATTGTTCCGCAGGAAACCCGGGATGACCCTTTCTGGCCTGGATTACACACCCGGATTTTCCGAATTCTAGCAGTACAGTTCTATCTGGAAGTGTAAAAAAAGTATGTTCCCTCCCATCTCCTCCCCGGGAGAGACGATGATCGGGGCGTGCATATCCCGGACCTCGCGGCTACACTCGCTTTTGAAACACCGCTTCAACCTCGGCCCGGGGGAGATCCCTGCCCCTGATCCGCATCTGCCAGCGATGCGTCCGGACCCGCATGGGGATGAGCGATGCGAAGAGTTCCTCCACCCCGGTCTCGGTGAAGTAGTGGGTGATGATGCCGCCTCCCCGGCGGAAGGTCTGTGGTTCCATCTCTTCGCCTTTTCCGGCACGCATATCCTCAACCGAGAATGCGCGGAAAAAGACTGTCCCACCGGGTTTGAGCAGGCGCAAGACCTCAGATGCCATGCTCCTCCGTCCCGCTTCGGGTAGGTGACCGGCGATATGGACCAGGAAGATCGCATCGAAGGTTTCTTTACGAAACGGCAGGCACATCGCGTCGGCAACGACGAGACCGGCCGCTGCATTCTTCATCCGGCGCCCGGCGAGGCTGACGGCATGAGGGGAGATGTCGACAGCGGTCACGCTCCAGGGTTGCCGGGTGAGTGCGGCGAGGGTCTTTCCATTCCCGCACCCGAGTTCCAGGACGGCGGCACCTGCCGGGAGGGCGGGGAGCGGCGCCGGTATACCACCCCAGAGGGCCCCCCGCCTCTGGTAATCCTCGTCCCAGGCAGAGTTGCAGGTCTTCACGGATCCAGGGTCAGCGCTACCAGAAGATAAATGGTACACGCTACCCCGTCCTCCCTCTTTTTGATGCTGTCAGGCAGCCCATGCGGGGTTTTAGAGCGTGAACCCGGAGTACCGCAGCTCCTGATATTGCTGGAACAAGGGTATAATCCACAAAATACCCCGGGAAAATCATCTTTTTTCGAAAAAAGTATTTACCAGAAGGTACTACATTACCAATGTGGATCTCCGGGATGCTGCTTCGATGATACTGGCTCTGGTCGCCTTTACCATGATCGTATTCGCTCCCTCTCCGACAGCCCTGGATGCCACCGACCCCCCGGATCAAGCGACCTCACAGCCGCTCCCCCACCAGGATCTATACTCCGTTCTCACTGATGCCGGGGAGCGGTTTATCGGCGGTCAGCCTCTGAATATCACCCCCGTTGTAGTACCGGAACTGGTG
>JAAZID010000081.1 GCA_012510295.1 Methanomicrobiales archaeon
GTCCGGTGGGTGTCAAGACGATCGCTATATCGATCGGAGAAGAGGTGCGGACGGTCGAGGAGGTCTATGAACCCTACCTGATACAGATCGGGTTTCTCAAACGGACCCCCCAGGGCCGGGAGACGACACCGGCAGCGGAGAAACATATCAGGACGGCGTCTCAGGAGTGATGGGAGTCGGGAACAGCCGCATCCCGCCACCCTCCGTTCGGCACACGGATCTCAAACCGCGCCCCCTCCCCGAAGACTCCTGTCTCGCGGATCGAGATCCCGGTGATCCCGAGGATCTCTGCGACCAGGAACAGTCCGTGCCCATGCCGCCGCTTGTAAGCCGGACGAAAGATCGCCTCTTTCTCCTCATCCGGGATGCCGATGCCATCGTCCTCGCATACTATCACCAGATCCTGCCCGGATCTCGTAGAGGAGAACCGGATCTCTGTTACCTTCTCGCCGTGGCGGGCGGCGTTATCGATGATGTTGTAAAAGACCTTCTTCACCATCGGGTCTGCGTAGATCTCAAGATCCGCAAGATCCACCCGGGCCCGGGTTCCTGCCGGGAGGGTCAGTTCTGTGACGCTTGCCCGGATGAGGTTCTCCGGCCTCTGCCAGATAGGTTTTTTCACCCCCATATTCTGGTAGTCCCGGGTAAACTCGATCTGCCTCTGGATCTCACCCACAGCAGTCCGCGCACGCCCGAGGTTATCGCGGATACCGGGAACTTCAGAGTCTTCCATGGAGAAGTCGATGTAAGCGCGCGCGATGGTGATCTGGTTGAGGATGTCATGACGGGTGATCGCTGAGAGGAGGTTCAACTTCGCGTTTGCCATGCTGAGCGTCTCTTCTGCGCGCTGTTGCTCGGTGATGTCCTTCCCGGAACTGAGCGTCCCGCTTATGGTGCCGTCTGCATCCCGGATCACGGTGTTGTTCCACTCGATGATCCGCTCATCGCCATCCGCGGTGAGAACCGGCGACCTCACAAACCCGCCGGACTCGATATCGCCCTGCACCAACCCGTGAAAGAGCGCATAGAGGCGTTCCCGCTCCCGGGCGGGAATGAACCGTTCGAACCAGGACTCGCCCACGGCCTTATCCGCCGGGCAGCCAAGGATCTCAGACGCCCGGCGGTTGATGAGGGCTATACGGCCGGCCGGGTCAAGGGCGACGAAGAGAGCCCCGGATATATCCAGGTACTGCCTGAACCGGTCTCTCTCCCGCCGCAACTGCCTCTCACTTCTCGCAAGATCGGTAAAGATCACTGCGCAGGGCTGCCGGATACCGAACTCAACGAAGGCTATGTAGAAGAGACCATACGAGAGCACCATCAGGAGGTGGCCGACCATGTTCTCGATCCCGTAGACGCTGATGTACAGCGTGAAGGCGAGCTCTGATGGGATCAGCACAAGGATAGCCGCGATCAGGTAGCGCGATACCCGGGATGAGAAGGTGGTTCGCACCCGATAAAACGCTACGGCCCCAAGAACAAACAGGACTGATATGACGTATTCGCTCACGACTTTAAACGTCGTCAGACCCGAACCCTCTATGAAGCAGTCGGGGAAGACCGGGAAGACAAAGATCGAGAGGAGGAGGGCAGCAGTCGCTCCGACAAATCCCGCCAGAACCTTCCAGGGTTTCAGATTTTTTTCGATCAGGAGCGGCGCGGCGAGGAGCGTCCCGGCAAGGAGATAGCGGGAAGCGATCCAGAGCTGCGTCGGGAGGTTTGCGTCGTAGCCGACGAAGATCCCCATCCCCTTATAGGCGAGGGTATGGATGAGCCCTATACCGGCCACACAGAGGAGGCCGGTGCCGATGACGATCAGGTAGCTGTTCTCCCGCATCTCCCAGGCGTTCCAGGCGATGGTGAAGACCGCTATCGCAATTCCAACGGCAACGAGTTCGACGATTGTGTGGAAAAGGAGGTAGTTATAGAAGCTTGTCGCGGCGAGAGCGGTGAGGAGCACCATAAAGGTGACGGTCGACGTCCGGACTTTTGGTCCGGGGCTACTCCCTTCATCGGGATCTGCGCCGCATGCAGAGTGGTATCCGGTAGGGGGTTCGGTCCTGATGATATCATTTTGCATAATTCAGGATCCGATAAGGTTCTTCTGGTACTGGGCCATTCAACCGGACATTTGTCCAGCGGTCTGATTTCTGCATCCTGATTACATCCTTATCCTTATTATAAGGATAATTATCAGGCATCAATCTTTGCATAATGGACATACCGGTCTTCTCAAAGAGCTGTCGCTCTATCTTTCTAGAAGAGCGGTCGGTCATCCTCTCCCGGGCGGCCATGTACAGAATGTTTATGAGTTGGCTAAATCGCATACTATTACGAGCAGTAGCGGAGGGTGCTTGATGGATTTCTTCAGTAATATCCTTGGTCAGGGAAAAGGTGCAAACGCCGCGATCAGCCAGGGGGATACTCAGTTTGAGGCTGGAAACTACGCTGAGGCGGTGAAGAATTTTGAGAAAGTGCTCAGGGCCGATCCCGAGAACGGTCCGGCCAGGCTCTCCCTGGGGCTGGCGCTCGCCCGCCTCGGCAGGGATGAGGAGGCCACAGAGTGGCTAAAGAAGGCCCTCGATGTATCTCCCGGTGATGCCGGGGTACTCCATGTGCTGGGGCGCGTCCTGGCCAGGACCGGCGACTACAAGGAGGCAGCGGAATGTTTCGCCGCGATCGTAGAGAAAAAGCCCACTGATACCGACGCCTGGTACTGGAGAGGCGATATGCTCGATAGACTCGGCCAGTATGCCGGCGCGGCGGAAGCATACACACGAGCGCTGAACGAGAACGCAGGGGACGCCGTCTTACAGGAAAAACTCGGGAGGGCTCTTGAGAGGGAGGGTGCCTACCGGGAAGCAGCGATCTCCTTTGAGAAAATCCTTCGGGTGAACCCCGAAAACGACGATATACTCGCAAGGAAAGGGGTTGCTCTCCTGCATCAGGGAGATTGTTCCGGAGCCATTGCCACGTTTGACCGGATGCTCGCCGGGGATCCGCATAACCTGGAAGCCCTCTACGGCAAAGCACGGGCGCTTGAACACCTCGGTCACTTTCAGGATGCCGCCGACTGTTACAGGATGATCACCGCCACTGATCCCGGAAATACCTCTGCCCTGCATCACCAGGGTTCGCTCCTCCTCCGTTCAGGGAGGTATGCAGAGGCTATCGAATGTTTCGACAGGGTCGTCCTCGCAGACCCCGACGATGCGGTAGCGCGTTACTCCCTGGGCCTGATCTATGATACCCTCGGCCTCTACGAC
>JAAZID010000082.1 GCA_012510295.1 Methanomicrobiales archaeon
CTCCACAACAAGCCCTGTGCATCGGTCGAGGCGTCGGTCGGGGCCGGGGCTCACCTCGATACGCTGGAGAGCGTCGCCCGGATCCTTGAGGCGATGCATGATACGGGGTATGCGGTCGAGTGCCCGGAGAGCGGAAAGGCGCTGATCACTGATATCATGAACAGAAAAGCGACCAGCGATTTCCGCTGGACATCGGTTACCGAGATCGTCCTGAGGGGGGGTGCCCTTGCCCTCATAGAGCCGGAGGAGTACGCCGCCTGGTTTGAGACCCTGTCCCCTGCAGTCAGAACCCGCGTCATTGAGACGTGGGGGCAGCCGCCGGGTGAAGCGATGGTCTACGAGGGAAAGATCGTCGTCACCGGTGTTCGCTATGGAGATGCCATCGTCTGCGTCCAGCCGAAGCGTGGGTGCGCCGGACCACGGTGCGACGGCGAGGTCTGTAAGATCCTCCACGACCCGGACGTCCCGCCGACCCACCAGTACCTCGCAACCTACCGCTATATCGAGGAGGTGTTTGGTGCGGATGTGATCATCCATGTCGGCACGCACGGGAACCTCGAGTTCCTCCCGGGGAAGTCGGTCGCCCTCTCTGATGCCTGTTACCCCGATATCGCTATCGGGACCGTCCCCCACCTCTACATCTACAACGCCGACAACCCGCCCGAGGGGACGATCGCCAAGCGGCGGAGCTACGCGGTCCTGGTCGACCATATGCAGGCGGTGATGACCTCAAGCGACCTCTATGCCGGCCTGAAGGAGCTTGAGGAGCAGATCGCTGACTACAACCGGGTGAGGGGCGTCGAGCCGGCGCGGGCGCATGCGCTTGAGCATACCATCGCCGACCTCCTTGAGGAGACCGGCATAGCAGACGAGATCGGGTTTTGTGGTCTCCACGAAGATGGTAGACCGTTTGAGGATGTAATCGCTGCAGCTCATACCTCTGTAACCAGGATAGCCGATACCCGGATCCCCGATGGGATGCACGTCTTTGGAGAGGTGCCGGCGGGTGAGCGCCTGGCTGAGTTCATCAACGCTATCATGCGGTATGGCGGCGAGGCGAGGGGTGCGGTGCTCCGGATGATGGGGCATGACGTCTCGATCGCTGACGAGGATCGGCTCCGGGATGCCGATTCCAGGGCGAAAGAACTCATCGCTGCAGCCGTCACAGGGGAGCCCCTGGACCGGGCGGCGGAGCGAATCCTCGCCGGCTCTCTCCAGAATCCTGACCCTGCGGCACTTGAGAGGATCAAGACCACCGTTCTCGATCTCGTGGCCCGGATAGAGAGCTCAGACGAGATCGGGAGCCTGCTCGCAGGGTGTGCGGGAGGCTACATCCCGCCCGGCCCCTCCGGGTTGATCACCCGTGGGAAACCCGAGGTTCTTCCCACCGGCCGGAACTTCTACTCGCTCGACCCCTTCCGCATCCCCACCCGCGCTGCATGGCGGATCGGGATGCGGCTTGCCGAGAGCGTCATCCGGAAACATGCCGAGGAGCAAGGGCGGATCCCGGAGAATGTCGGTATGTACTGGATGGCGTCAGACGTCATGTGGGCCGATGGCGAGCAGCTCGCACAAATATTTCACCTCCTCGGGGTCGAGCCGGTCTGGATCGACGGGAGGGTCAGATCCTATCGGGTGGTGCCGCTTGAGGAGCTCGGACGGCCGAGGATCGACGTCACCGTCAGGATGAGCGGGATCCTCCGGGACTGCTTCTACACCTGCATCGAGCTCCTGGATGACGCCATCTCTGAGGTCGCGGCGCTGGATGAGCCTCCTGATATGAACTTCGTGCGGAAGCACGCCCTCCAGGGTCTGGGGACAACCCGTATATTCGGGAGCAGGCCGGGCACTTATGGCAACGGCGTCAGCCTGGCGGTCTACGCTTCGGCATGGAAGGAGGAGGCGGACCTCGCGGAGGTCTATCTCCGGTGGAACAGCTACGCCTACGGGAGGGACAACTTCGGCGAGGAAGCCCGTGAGATCTTCTCTGCGCAGCTTGCGACCGTCGACCTCACATTCAACAAGACCGTGACCGACGAGTACGACCTCCTCGGGTGTTGCTGCTACTTCGGGGGGCACGGCGGCCTGACCGGGGCGGCAAGGGTGCTCTCGAACCGGGACATCCCCGCCTACTACGGCGATACCCGCGACCGGGACCGCGTGGAGGTCAGGACACTTGCAGAGGAGATACGGAGGGTTGCGCGGGCGCGGCTCTTAAACCCGAAGTGGATCGAGGGGATGAAGCGCCACGGCTACAAGGGCGCCGGGGATATATCCAGGCATGTGGGGGCTGTTTATGGGTGGGAAGCGACGACGGAGGAGGTGGACGACCGGATATTCGATGATATCGCACGTGCGTTCGTCCTGGACCCCGGGATGCGGGAGTTCTTTGAGAACGAGAACCCCTGGGCGCTTGAGGAGATCGGGAGGCGGTTGCTTGAGGCGCACGGGCGCGGCCTCTGGGATGCTGACCCGGAGGTTCTTGAAGGGCTGCGGGCGGCCTACCTCGATATGGAGGGCTGGATCGAGGACCGTATGGGGGATACCGGCGGCGACGTCCAGGGCGGTGCCATCCGGGTGGTGACCCTGCAGGATCTGGAGGTACTACGGGGAGGGGATTGATGGACCGGGCTTGCCTTTTCACTGCGACTCCCGGGGGCGCCGGATCAGAGCCCGGGCTGTGGCTGGAGGGGGGTGTAAGTAAATTATTGACTGTTGATAACACTAATTAATACTAATAGAAAGAAATATAATACTGGAGATCCCATCCCTGTCCGGCAGGCGGTAACGGCACCGCCGGTGCCCGGGTTTCTGGAACGGCCACGGCCACCCCATCGGCCTTCCGGAATCTATCACTACCACCTGCCGGATAACCCTGCCGGAGGCGGGGCAAACGGTGATTGATATGAAGAGAAGTATCGCTTATAATGACGGCGAGATCGTGCTGGACACCGATCACGACGCCTGTATATACTACGCACCACGGGGCAATCCCGGCGGGGCGTATGTGCGCGGCAAGGATCTCTACCTGCACGAAGAAGACGGGGTGCCCGATGTCTACTACATCCACTCCTGGTCGATGGACCCTGACGAGGAAGAACAGCTCCACCCGGTCTCCATGGTCGCCGCGGAGGAGTTCCTGGAGATACGGGGGCTCATGCTCACCGCATACCCGGAGCAGAGGGGAAGCCTGGCGCTACGGTCATACGGCTACGGCATCGCGGAAGAGTTCTAGTCCGGGTTCCGGGGGTACATCCCCATCCGGCCACATAGTGCTAACAAAGAAGGATTATTTAACATCTCTTCCATCCTATTTTTATATATGTCATACCAGGCACGGAGGAACGTCCTCCCGTTCACCGCCATCGTCGGCCAGGAGACGATGAAACGTGCACTCATCCTCAATGCCATCAACCCCGGGATCGGCGGGGTGCTCATCCGCGGCGAGAAGGGGACGGCCAAGTCCACTGCTGTCAGGGCGCTTTCCGATCTGCTCCCGGAGATAGATGTCATCCGGGGCTGCCCCTACAACTGCGATCCCACCGGGGATGGGGGCATGTGCATCGCCTGTGCCGGAAAAAAGTCGCGGGGTGAAGACCTGGACATAGAACGGCGCCGGGTCCGCGTCGTCGACCTCCCGCTCGGGGTGACCGAGGATCGGGTGGTGGGAACCGTCGACGTGGAGCGGGCGATCCGGGAAGGCACGGTGACCATCGATCCCGGGATCCTCGCGGCGGTCAACCGCGGCATACTCTACATCGATGAGGTCAACCTGCTCGACGACCACGTGGCCGATATCCTCCTCGACGCCGCCGCCATGGGTGTCAACGTTGTTGAGCGGGAGGGGATATCCTTCTCGCACCCGGCCAGGTTCATCCTTATCGGCACCATGAACCCCGAAGAGGGCGAACTCCGGCCGCAACTCCTGGACCGGTTCGGGCTGCAGGTGACCGTGGAGGGGATCGAGGATCCCGCTGAGCGTGTGGCGATCGTCAGGGCCGCCGAGGCACTTGAGCACGATCCTGAGGGGCTTTGGCAGGCATACGATCCGGTGCAGGAGGGACTGCGCGAGGCGATCGTCGCTGCACGGCAGATTTTACCATCGGTCACGATCGAGGATGCCCTCCTGAACGCTGTGGCGGAGGCCTGCATCGGGCTCGGGATCAGGACGCACCGCGCCGATATCGCCGTTGTCCGGACAGCGAGGACGATCGCCGCTCTCGATGGGCGGACCGCAGTCACCCGCGACGATGTCAGGGAGGCCATGGAGCTTGCGCTCCCGCACCGGATGCGCCGAAAGCCGTTTGAGGAGCCGAATGTCGACCCGGAAAAACTCGATGAAGCGCTGAAAGATGCGAAGAGTGAACACGATCACCCTCCCGGGGATGACGCGGCCGGCGGGCAGGATGGAGGGGGCCGGTCATCCGGCGGGAGCGCTACGCGCGAGACCGTCTTTCCAGCCGGGGATCCGATCGACGTCAGGAGGATAAGCATGCCGGAGCGGCGGGATCTCCGGGGAGAGAAGAGAATTTCAGGCAGGCGACTCGATGCTTTCCCGGGCGGGAGCAGGGGCAGGTACGTCTCTGCCAGGTACCCGACCGGCACCGGGGATATCGCGCTCGATGCCACGCTCAGGGCAGCTGCCCCGCACCAGGCGGTGCGCGACCGTGATGGGATGGCGATAGCCGTCCGGGGGGAGGATATCCGCGAGCGGGTCAGGGTAGAAAAGGTCTCCGTCGCATGCGTCTTCGTTGTCGATGCCAGTGGGTCGATGGGAGCGACAAAGCGGATGGAATCGGCCAAGGGTGCGGTCCTCTCGATGCTGCTTGACTCCTACCAGCACCGCGATCGCATCGGGCTTGTGGCGTTTGGGGGGAGCGGTGCCGAGGTCGTCCTCCCGCTCTGCTCGAGCGTCGATCTCGCGCAGAAACGTCTTGAGGATCTCCCCACAGGAGGGAGGACGCCGCTTGCCGCCGGCTTGATAAAAGGTATAGAGGTTCTCCGGCAGGAACGGCGGAAGACCGGCGGGGTGATCCCGATGATGGTCGTCATATCCGACGGCCGGGCGAACGTCTCCCTCTCGGGTGACGTGCGTCGAGAGATCCTTGATGTTGCAGGCGAGATCCGGTCGCAGGGCATCAGGGCGGTGGTCATCGATACCGAGGAGACCGGAGACTCGCTCCTCGATATCAGGCTCGGCTACTGCCGGACCCTCGCCGAACACGCCGGTGGCGGTTACCACCCGATCACCGACCTCTCTGCCGGAGCCCTGCGCGGCATCACATCAAC
>JAAZID010000083.1 GCA_012510295.1 Methanomicrobiales archaeon
CCGGGTGGAAGAGGGAGCCCCTATCGCCGGAAAAACCCTGGCGGAGGCCGGCCTCCGGCAGAACTACGGTGTGACGGTGCTTGCGATCAGGAGAGGAGCGGAGACGCTCGCCGGGCCGGATGGCGGGGCGGTGATCGAGGCCGGGGATCTCTGTATCCTCATCGATGCCGGGGGCGAGGAGGTCGCCCCCCTCTTCCGCCGGCAGAGGGATGGGGAGAGCCCCCCATCCCGGAAGACCCCGCCGGAGCAGGGGTGATAGCCGGCAGGTGGCTTCACCCCCCACACCGACCCGGGGCCGATCGCGGCCTGCGCTACGCCCTCCCCCGGGTACGTGTGGTCATGGTCGCCGGCGGGAACGCTCGTTACGACCGCCTACACCCCGGCAGGTGCCTCAACGGGGCGGGCCTGCCCGCGCTGCGGCAGTATGATCCAGAGCAGTATATAGACGACGATACCCGGGAAAAACCCCGTGATAGCGGTGATGGCGACCCAGATAACCCGTATGATATTCGGGTCGATCTCGAGATACTCCCCTATGCCGCCGCATATCCCGGCGACCAGCTGGTCAGTCGTTGAACGGTATAGCCTCTTCATGGCAGTCCCCTCAGGGTACTCACTACTAATAATAGATGTTTCCCCGGAAAAAAGTGGTACGCCGGGAGCCGGGTGGCTCAGTCGGAGTCTGCCGGGGTACAGGCATCACACCCGCCGCAGGGCCAGATGTCAAACCGCTCCCCGAAGTACTCGAGGATCTGCCGGCGCCGGCACCCGGTCGTTGTGCTACAGTAGTCGACCATCCTCTGGAGCTTTGAGCGTGCGACCTCCCGCTGGAGCTCGGAAGGGAGGTCGCGGTCGATGAAAGACCGCAGGCGTTTTGCGTCATCATCATGATAGAAGAGGATGCAGTCGCCCTCCCCGCCATCCCTCCCCGCCCGGCCGCTCTCCTGGTAGTAGGCCTCAAGCGTCTCCGGCATATCGTAGTGGATGACAAACCGGACATCCGGCTTATCGATACCCATACCAAACGCGCTCGTCGCGCAGATGACCGGGACATCTCCGGCCATGAACCGGTCATGTGCCCTCTGCCGGGCCGCCGCCGTCATCCCGGCATGGTAGGGGAGGGCCGGGAGGCCGTCAGCACTGAGCCGGGCTGAAAGGGTCTCGGCCCCGTCCCGAGTTGCGACGTAGACGATCCCAGCACCCCCCCGGCGGCCCTGCAGGTAGGCGCGGAGGTGGTCGTATGCACCGTCCTCCTTCGGGACGACAGCATACCTGAGGTTCCCCCGGTTGAAACTCCCGACATAGACCGAGGGGTTCGTGAGGCCGAGCTGCCGCACGATATCCTCACGGACATCCGGCGTCGCGGTCGCCGTCAGGGCAACCATCGGCACCCCGGGGATTCGCTCCTTCAGGATCCGGAGCGACCGGTACTCAGGCCGGAACTGGTGCCCCCACATCGATATGCAGTGCGCCTCATCAATGGCGATGAGCGTTACGGGGAGAGTCTTGATGAGGGCGAGGAAGTCGTCGCTGACCGCCTTCTCAGGCGAGACATAGAGGATCTGGATCGCACCCTCCTCGAGCTCTGCGAGGATCCGCCGCGTCGCTACGTAGGAGCAGGAAGAGTTCAGGGCCTCAGCAGCGATCCCCCGGGCCTGCAGGTCGTCAACCTGGTCCTTCATCAGAGCGATAAGGGGCGAGATCACGAGCGTCACACCATCGCCGATGAGCGCGGGGACCTGGTAGCAGAGCGATTTTCCCCCTCCGGTCGCAAGTACCGCAAGGACGTCGCGCCCCGCCAGGATGTCGCGGATGATCTCCTCCTGGTAGGGCCGAAACGCCGTATATCCGAAGTAGCGTTGCAGGATGAGGTGCAGGCGATCCATTCCCTCAAGTGTGGGTGCTCTACCGGCATAGTATCTTCGCAGGCGGAGATCGGGTAGAGAGCCGGCTGAAATAGGAAAAATAGGCCGGGATTAGCGTTTTGTAAGAGCGGGGGGTATGAAAGCAGTGCATGGACAGACACCCATGGAAAAACAGCGTTTTGAGCCGGCTTTTCCGATGATACCACCTGCACCGCCTCACGGGGTGGATGAGGAGCACACGATCGGCTCTGGATGGGGCCACATAAATGCGGGCGCCTCCATCCGCGCAGTACAAAATACACCACAACTCCGCGCATGACAAAACAGCACGCACCGGGCTCAAACGATATAAAATGGCGGAAAGGCACGTATATTCACAATCCACCACTCCCCGCCGGGCCGGATGCATACTAAAGATATATGGATTAAACACAAATTTACTTCAGTAGATTTATCTCATAGAATTGTCAAGATAATGGGGTAACGAGTGTGGGGACATCGCACCGGGCATAAAAAGCGCCAGTCAGCCAGAATACCGGGGAAAGGCCGTTCTTTGCACAAATGTGCTCACTGCAGCAGACCAGAAGCATAACCACACATCTCAGATGGTTTCTAAGGACGATCACCATGAAAAAACACGAATTGTTGGGGCTATCGCTCGCCCTTGTAGTCTTTGCATTGATTGCAGCCGGATGCCTATCAGAGGAGAGCACCGGCGACACCGCCC
>JAAZID010000446.1 GCA_012510295.1 Methanomicrobiales archaeon
CCCTCTTACCTATTCGCTCCGCTTTATAGGTTAAAAATCCGATGAACCGTGACAGGTACCCGGTATTCTGTGTTGAACGATTCAGACCGGGGGTTGCCTGTCTTGATTGCGGCATCTGTTTTACCGCAAAGATCCCCGACCACAATGGTAGTCGCTTTTGTGTTTTCTACCAGTTTTTTACTTGTTTTGTGCTGAAAATCTTATAATGTCCTAATTACCAATACTTAATGGTTGTATGAAGAAACATATCCCACGTGATCTTCTGGTCAATGAGCCCCTCAGTCATCCCGGGTGTTGACTTCCCATCCATCTCATTCATGAAATTCCAATAAAACTGAAATACTGCCAGTGCTTCTTCTAACCGGCATTTCAGTTTTGAGAAACATTTTGTTTTTCGAACGAGGCGACCGACCCGTTCTCGGAAGATACCGTTTGAGTTTTCGATGTCAGTTGTTTCGATATCAGAGAGAGCCGGCGATCCGATAACTACACGTTTCAACTTTTCAACGACCTTACCCTTCTTCCGAATCTTTACGATTTGGCCATAATTCACGCAAGGGGGCGCGTAAAGGTCGTTTAAAGTCTTTTCATATTGATCGTTCCCATCTGAGTAGATAACCAGTTTTTCGTCGGGGTACGGTAGCGTGACCCGTTCATAGAGCTGATTCATCATACGATCACAGGTCTCCTGCGTGCGCTTCCCGACCGCATGGGCAATGAGGAAATAGGTACCTCACTTTATACTCGTGTAGACCCATGCATCGCCTGCGAAATCTGATTCTGAGCCGCCTTTGACAACGTGTTTTTCTTTTTTTTTACGAACGTCCAGAACTCATCACACTCAATCGGGGTCAACCCTAACTCCTGAGTGAGAATGTCATTCATTTCAGCGGCATGTTCTGCAACAGCGGTCAGAAGGCTCCCAATAGTATCTCTATGGTGACCGGTAATCCGCTCAATGCTCCGAATGCCATTCTTTTCGACAAAGTGTTTACAGATCGTGATAATCTCAGTCTCTGAAAGATGTCTTTTGAAGAAGATAGTGCCTTTCGTTTCCATAAAGAACTTCTTGCAATGCTTGCAATAGTAGCGTTGCCGGGAGGTTCTCGCATCTTTCCCTCGTTTGATAATGTCTTTCCCTTCTTCCAGGCGATAATATTGGCAGGCAGGGTTTTGACAAACAACATCAATGCGTCCACGTGGTCTGGCCATTGAACTCACAAGGAAATAGTAGGACGTGATTCAATATAAAGTATGTCAATTCAGGACACTACCGGCCAAGGTTCCAAAAGGTATTGCCACATACTATAATTTAGGACACTGCCGTATTCTATGGGAGATGAGGAGTAAAAAGCACAGAGTAAACGGAGATATACCGTAACGCTCATACAATTTTTCAGGAAGAGATATGACAGAATACGAAATGTCTGAAAAAGCCCTAAAATACCTGGCGAAGAATAAATCTATAAAAAACGCGATTCTTAAAAAGATTCGGTACTGTCTAGAAGATCATTTATTCGATAAGCTAAGTGAGTGCGATAAACATGAGCTGAAGGGGAAGCTGAAGGGTCTTTGGCGTTTGAAACTCCCGTATAGGAGGGTTGTTATCTATGAGACAGTAGGTGCCAAGCCGACAAGGCACGCAAAAATATATTCCATCAAATCCGAGGAAGAATACCACAATTGGTTGAGTTCTGCTTAATCTTTCAAGGCTTTTTCAACTTGTGTTCTGGTGTAGAATTTGCCTTTCCTTATTTCGTCTATTTCCTGTAGCGCTTTACTCTTCTTCTCCGGTTCTTCCTGTTTAAACTTACGCTCGATCACTTTACTGATCGGTTCGTCTCCCTGCCGATGTGCAAGAATCTCTTTATACAGTTTATCAGATATTTCTATCGTCTGCATGGTACATGGAGTCTGCCCTTCAAGGGGATATACTTTGTGAGGCAGGTACAAAAACCCTCATTCCTCGAAGCATTCACCTGTCACCGTGGAGATCAGCCGGGAAATGTCCCTGTAGATTCGTATAGTAGGCGATCTCTGGGGGCGGGGTAATTCATCCTCCGAAAAAAGGGGAAGATTTGCTTTTTCTTTAGTCCGGGATGTTCTTTGACATATGCGGCTATCTTTGTCTTGTTCGCTCCGGATAGGGTTTTGATAATCTCGGAATGACTGATTCCCGCTCACAGCATCCGATCCAACTCTTTCTCATCCATTAGCTTCTTGTTCTTCCCGGCGATCCGGCTCTCCCATCCTTTACTTCTACCCGGACCCCCCGGAAGGGGGATCTTCACTCCCGCCTCTGGGGGGATCGGGAAGTGATCAACCACTTACTTCTCGTCAGCATCCAGGCATCGATCGACATCCAAATCACCTGATCGCGACCTCAAGCTCCCGGCGACCCGAGACCTACCGGGAGAGTTTCGCCATCCTTTCTGATGAAGGACTGATCCCGGAAGATCTTGCAATCCAGCTCTCGGACCTTGCGGGCTTTCGGAATGTCCTGGTCCACCTCTACTGCCGACTGGATCTGGACGAGGTCTTCGTGGTACTCCAGGATGATCTCCCGATCGTGAGCCGATACCGGGATCTGGTCCGGGAGATACTCCGGAACCGGATCCTGGAGTGATCTTTTGCACACGAGAGGAGATGTCGCCGGTTCACCCTCTGTGAAAAACTGTCTTTTACCTCAGGATTGACCGATCGCGCGAGACACAGTGAAAAACCTCCTCACCCGCAAGCCGGGTACTCCTGATGTATGGGCGTCAGGGTGGTGTAACCCGCAGCAGGGGCGTGGAGAATGACCATGCAGTCCCCCGCCTCGCGAAACTCGTACTGCATCAAGATCCCGGCTTCAGAGTAGAGGTATGCACTTTAAGACTCTGCGCCGAGGAAAGTCCCGGGTCGATCTCAAGCGCACGAACATAGCACCGGATCGCTTCATCGTGGCGGCCGAGGTCGGCGAGTGCAACGCCTTTATTGTACCATGTGCTGGCGACTTCCGGGTCGATCTCCAGTGCCCGATCGTAGCACCGGATCGCCTCGTCGTGGCGGCCGAGGCCGGCGAGTGCAAAGCCTTTACCGCTCCATGCGTAAGCGTATTCCGGGTTGAACTCCAGTGTCCGGTCGTAGCACCGGACCGCCTCGTCGTAGCGGTCGAGCTTCCCGAGTGCGTTGCCTTTATTGTACCATGTACCGGCGTTTTCCGGGTCGAACTCCAGCGCCCGGTCAAAGCACCGGATCGCCTTCTTATAATCCCCTGACCTGTGAAGACCAATGCCCTTGTTATACCAGTTTACAGCATCTTTCCGTGACATGAATCTTTTCCCTCTCCCTGATATCATACATATGCCGAATAGTGATCCGAAACCCCATCGGGGTGCCCGGATGCTTTTTGCGTTGCTATTCGGTTACTGCAACCCTATCCATCTCACCACACCCCTCCGGCATCCTTTTACCCCCGGAGCGAAAACCCCTCCCCATGAGCAAACTCGAAGCCGGCATGCCGGCACCGGACTTCTGCCTCCCCGACGCTGACGTAGAGACGATCTGCCTTGCAGACCTGCGGGGCGCCTACGCGGTCATCTACTTCTACCCGAAGGACAACACGTCGGGGTGCACCCTTGAGGCCCGGTCGTTCTCTGACGCCATGGAGGCGTTTACCCGGGAGGAGAC